>JAQUMP010000246.1 GCA_028718065.1 Chitinivibrionales bacterium
CGAGCGCTCCATGCCCGGCGCATTCACCATAATTTCTCCCTTGGGAACGGCATTCCATTGCGTCAGCATGATGACCTTATAGTGCAAATCGTCCAGTATTGCAGTTGTCAAGGCGCATCCTCCCGTGACCTCATAGGCCTTGTAACCCCGGCAGCGTAAAAAATCCACGCTGCCCTCGGGGTTTTTATAAACACTGTCCGTGGAATCAAAGAGCGCCCGTAAAAATATTTCCCAGGCCATGGTATCACAGGTGATGGCATTGGACTGCCAGTAGAATGCTTTGCCGAGCATGACGCCGGCTTCGGGCGCGTTATGGGCGGCAAAAGTATTTAAAACGGACGCGGCCGCAATACAACAGGGCAGGATGATTTTTATCATTGTGGAAAATCCGAAATCATTTTTTAAAAGCATACCGTTGCAACAGGTTTTTTGTCAAGTCGGATAAAGAAGAAAAAAAAACGGGTAATCCCAAAAATAATGCTATAATATTAAGAAACCTTTCTCTCTCAAAGGAGCGCATTTTATCATGCTCAATTGTATCGTCAAGCTGTATGCCCACCTGATAATTTCGCTGAGAGGCCTTTCGGACGGTCCTGCCTGGCGAACAATTCTGCATGCGCACGTGTTTTTTATTCCGGCCATTCCGCTGGGACTTTTTTGCATCGGAGCCTACCGGGGATTCAAGCGCGAAATCCGCTCCTCGGGAGTAAAGGTGTTTTTTGAATTCTTATTGGCGGCCGGTTGCGTGACGTGCGCCGTAGCGCTGTATCGAAAACCCCACCTTGCCTATATCGGAGCGGCGTTTTACCTCTGTTTGGCGTTTACAATGTACAATGCGGGATTGCGCGTCGGAGAATATCTTTACGTTCATAAGAACGCCCCGATTGTGACCTATCTCTTTATTTTCGGCGTAATCGCCGTGGTGATTTTTGTTTTATTATCCATGAATACCCCTTCGATGCAGTTTACCAAAGAGGGCCTTAAAGATACCTTCCGGTCCATTACGGGCAGTGATCCGACTTCCGAAGAAAAGGGTTCGTTCTGGAAAGGAAATACCGGCGAAGAAAACCCCAACGACCAGAAAAAAAACGAATTCTGGGGCGGTCAGGAAAAAAACAAATGATATCGTCCCGTCACTAATAGCTGTCTAAAAGAAAGAAACGGTTCCTCAGCACAGAATATCCGGCGAAATCCCGCCCAGGCTTGCGCACCCCGTCATTTTCATCGCTCTTGTCAAGTCATCCTTAAGATACCGCATCTGCGCGCTTACCCCGGCCGCTCCGCCGCCGACGGCCGCGCGGATGATGTCGCGGCCGACCAGAACCGCCCGCGCCCCGCAGGCCAGCATTTTAAGCGCATCGTGGCCGGTGCGGATTCCGCCGTCGGCGATCACCATGGTTTTATGGCCTACGGCTTTGGCGATGCCCGGCAGAACTTCCACGGTTCCCGGCGTATGGTCGAGCACGCGCCCGCCGTGGTTGGACACCACGATGGCGGCCGCCCCCGCGTCAACGGCGGCCTGGGCGTCGGCTACGGTCATGACGCCCTTGACAATTACGGGCAGCTTCGTGGCGGCAACCAGCTCCCGCAGGTTCGCGATGCTTTTGCGGAACACCGGCTGGTTATGGTGCGTCATGGCATAGGTGCCGTAGCCGTCGATATCCACCCCAACCGCGACGCACCCGGCGGCTTCGGCTTTTTTGAAAAAGGCGATGATTACGGCCTGGTCGCGCGGCTTGACAATTTGGACGCCCCATCCGCCTGCCTCCGCGATGGCATTGATCCCATAGGGGTTTTCCAGGGAGTAGTTAAACGAATCGCCGCGCCAGCCTAAGCTCCCGGCTTGTTTACATCCGTCTACAACCGCCGTGCAAAAGGCCGGTTCGCTAATCACGGCATCACCGCCGAAACTGGTATTGCCGCCGGCGCTTGCCGCCATGATGGGCATGACAAGTTCTCGGCCGAAAAAGGAAAAGGCGGTGTCGGGTTTTATGTCGGGACCGATCAGGTTAGCTTTAAGCCGGATGGCGTCGAGCGCCTTAATATTGTTGCTAAATGAAGCCCCGCTGCCGATACCGCCGAGCCCCACGGCCGAGCCGTAGCTATGGCCTTGACAGAGGCGATTATCCTGGCCGTCGCAAATCCGGTAGACGCCGCAAATGCCCTTGAGCTTGGCGCGCGCCGCCTCGCGGACTTCTTCCAGAGAGGGAGATTCGTTTGACATTGTTGCTGTTCCTCCTTATCGTTTCTCAAGCGCCGTATATTCCCGCGGCTGCGGGCCGGTGTAGAGGCACTCGGGGCGAAAGAGCCGGTTGTCTTTGCGCTGTTCCAGAATATGCGCAAGCCAACCCGCGCAGCGCGCCAGGGCGAAGATCGGCGAAAACAAATACTGCGGGATCCCGAGCAAGGCATATACCGAACCGGAAAAATAATCCACATTGGGGTACAGTGGTTTGCCCTTTTCGTCCATGCGGGACCGGAAGCTTTTTTCGAGCTTGGTTAGAATCGAAAGATACCTGGAATCGCCCTTCTTTTCGCTCAGCTCCCGCAAAAACCCTTCCATCACATACGACCGTGGGTCTTTTACTTTATATTCCCGATGTCCCATGCCCATGATTTTTTTCTTTTCGGCCAGCGTTTTGTCGAGCCATGAGTCTACATTGTCAACGGCGCCGATTTCCTTGAGCATGTCCATGACCTGTTCGTTGGCCCCGCCGTGCAACGGGCCGCGCAGCGCGCCGATGGCGGCTGAGATGCTGCTGTAGCAGGTGGAAAGACTCGACGCCACCACGCGCGCCGTAAAGGTGGAGGTGTTGAACCCGTGCTCGGCGTGCAGCACCAGGCATTTGTCCATGATCGCCGCCTCATAGGGCAAGGGTTCTTCACCGCGCAGCATGTAAAGAAAGTTCGCGCCGTGCGAAAGGTCTTGGCGCGGGACAACATAGGGCTTGCCTTCTTTAAAGCGTTGATAGGCGGCAATCACCGTGGCAAGCTGGGCGACCTGATGCAGCGTCTGGCGGCAGTTGCAGGTTGCCGAGTGCTTGATTTTATGCTCCACGTAACCGCTCAAATAGGACATCACCGATTGCAGCAGTTCCATGGGGTCGCCGCCCGGAGGAAAATTGCGGATCATGTCCTGGATCGGCGTGACGATATGCCTGCCCGACCGGAAATTCCCGGTGAATTCGGCCAACTCTGCGGCCGTGGGCAATTGTTCGAACAAAAGCAGATAAACCGTTTCTTCGTAGGTGGATTTTTTAACCAGGTCATCGATGTTATATCCCCGGTAAAAAAGTTTCCCGTTTTGTCCATCAATCTGGCAAATCACGGACTCCCCCGCCACCACGCCTTCCAGCCCCTTTGAATATTCCACTTCGGCCATACGGCCCTCCTCCTTTTATTACGTTTGTTTGCCTATAATTTTTTATCCTGTATTCACGCCTACATTTCCAACAGCAGCGCGTCCGGCTCCTCGATGAATTCCTTTACCTTAACCAAAAAACCGATCGCATCGCGCCCGTCAACAATGCGGTGATCGTAGGTGAGCGCCACATACATCATGGGCCGGATGACGATGGCGTCGTCCACGACCACCGGCCGCTTTTTAATGGCATGCATGCCCAGGATCGCGGCCTGCGGGTAAGCCGGGACCGGCGTTGACATAAGCGACCCAAAAACGCCGCCGTTGGTAATGGTAAAGGTGCCGCCTTGCAGTTCGTCGGGGCCCAGTTGCTTGTCACGCGCGCGCTTGGCCAGCCCGGCAATCGCTTTTTCGATCTCGGCGAAGGTAAGCGCGTCGGCGTTGCGCACCACCGGCACGATCAGCCCGCGGTCCAAGGAAATCGCCACGCCGATATTGTAAAAATTATTATAGACGATCTCGTCGCCTTCCACCCGGGCATTCAGCTCCCGGTGCACCGCGAGCGCTTTACAGCTGGCTTTTACAAAAAACGACATAAAGCCGATTTTTATGCCGTGATCCTTTTCAAAGCCCTCCGCAAAGTGCGAACGGATCGCCGCGACCTTGCTCAAATCGATCTCGTTAAAGGTGGTCACGTACACGGCCTCGCGCCGCGCCAAAACCAAGCGTTCGGCGGTTTTCTTGCGCAGGGGCGTCATGGCGACCCGGGTTTGTCCTGGTTCGTCCGGAGCCGCGGCAATCGTTTGGGCCTGAGTTTCGGGGGCGCGCTCCTGTGGCGCCGCCGCCGGCTGCGTTAACGCAGTGGAAGCCGGCACAGTATCTTTACTTTCTATCGTCGCCACCACCTGGCCGATTTTTACTTCGCTCTCTTTTTGGACCAGGATCTCCAGAATGCCCGCGGCCGTTGCCGGGACCGCCACGGTGGCCTTGTCGGTTTCCAGTTCGAACAACGGTTCGCCTTCATTCACGGCATCGCCGTTTTTTTTGAGCCACGCCACGATAATGCCTTTACTTACCGATTCACCCATTTCGGGAACGACAATGTTTTTTTTCATGATTTACTCCTCATAAAAACGCTTTCCACGAGCATCTGCTGCTCCTGCCGGTGTTCTTTGAGCCGTCCCGTTGCCGCGCTGGCGGCTTCGGGTCTTCCGTGGTACACAATATTTACTTCCGGGAATTCGGTTGAAAAACGGTCGCAAACATAGCGCCAGGCGCCGTAATTTTTATGTTCCTCCTGGACCCAGATAATTTCCCGTTTCAGGGCGTATCGATCCAGAACGCTTTTTAAATTCTGCGTGGGGAACGGATAAAGCTGTTCCAGCCGGATTATGGCCACGTCGCTTTTGGCTGTTTTTTCGCGCTGGGCAAGTAAATCGTAATAAACCTTACCCGAACATAAAAGAAGCCGTTTTGCATTTTCCGTTTTCCAAGGGTCGTCGAGCACTTCGTTAAAAGAGCCGTGCGTCAGGTCCGACAAATAAGAAACGACTACGGGATGTCGCAGGAGGCTTTTGGGCGACATGATGATGAGCGGTTTTCTGGCGCCGCATTTTACCTGGCGGCGTAAAAGATGAAAGTATTGCGCGGGCGTGGTCGCGTTGCAGACCTGGATATTGTCCTGGGCGCACCGTTGCAGAAAGCGCTCCAGGTGCCCGTTGGAATGGTCCGGACCCTGGCCTTCGCTGCCATGCGGCAGCAGCAGCACCAGGCCGCTTTTTTGCCGCCACTTGCTCTCGGCGCTTAAGAGGTAATTGTCGACAATAACCTGACCGCCGTTGGCGAAATCGCCGAATTGAGCTTCCCATATAGTCAAGACATCGGGATCGACTAAGGAATACCCGTATTCAAAACCCAAAACCGAAAATTCGGAGAGCGGGCTGTCGTAGAGGCGAAAAGGGGCCTGATCCGGGCGCAGCGCATTAAGTGGCGTGTACGGCGCGGGTGTCGGGCTTGCCACGTCCCACCATGTCAAGTGCCGCTGCGCGAAGGTGCCGCGTTCGCTGTCCTGGCCGCTTAACCGCACCACCGTGCCCTCGCATAAAAGAGTTCCGAATGCCAGCGATTCGGCCAAAGCCCAATCCACCTGGTTTTTCTCGCCGAGCAATTGGGCCTTGTTGGCGATGATTTGCTGGAGTTTGGGATGAATATGAAACCCCGCGGGCACCGAGGTCAGGCAAGCGGCAATGGTGCGCAAGGTCTCCTCAAACACACCGGTGGACGCCGGGGCGGCCGCTTTTTGCCCGCCGGCCGGCAGGATCGCGACCGCGCCGTCGGCGTTTTCTAATTTTGCTTTGTCAAGCGATGCTTTAAGCCGGGCGTGATACTCCTGCCGTACTTGCTGCTGGTCCTGTTTGTTCATGACGCCCTGTTGGTCGCACCAGTCGCCGTAGAGCGCGGCGACGGGCGCATGCGCGCCGATGAGCTGGTACATGCGCGGGTGCGTAAAAGCGGGCTCGTCGCCCTCGTTATGGCCGTGACGGCGATA
>JAQUMP010000247.1 GCA_028718065.1 Chitinivibrionales bacterium
GCTGCCCTGCGCCTCGATGCGCACATTCTGGGCGAACTCTACATACACGTCGCGGCCGGCAGCAATAAGCCCCTTACCCTGGCCGTGAACACCGCCCAATATGCGCACGTCGCGCCCGGCCATCAGGCGCGCGGCTTCCACCATTTTCTGAACTATTATATCGCCCACGGCATTGACCTCAAAGCCCTCGCGCACGGTGCCGCTTATCACCACGCTGCCGTTAAAATCAATGCTGCCCGTAGAATAATCCACGTCGCCTCTGACTTCGTACAGGTCAAGCACTTCTATGACAGGAGGATTATGCACGACGCATCCCGAGGCTGCGGCGAAAAACGAACGACCGTCCGGAGAAGTACGAACGCCTTTTCCGGCAACGAGAAAGGTATCGGTCCCTTTTTCCGCCGGAATTTCCTTTCCGAGAACATTCATGCCCGCCGTGCCCTCGGCCGGCAAGGTGACGGTTGCCAGTAACTGGTCCTTTTGCGCCGAAGGTATGCTTGCGCTGCCTTTGTAATCGATCCGGCCGTCGGGCATTATTTTAAAGGTTTGTTTATCGTCGTCAGTATTGAATTTGTAATCAATCGCGGCGTTTCCGCCCGTGGAAGGCGGCCGGCCCTCGGCGACAATCACATTGTGCAGAGGAATGCGTTTTTCGTTGGACTCCTCAATTGCCTCCCGTATCGCCTTTTCCCTGGTACCGAAAACCACCCTGATTTTCCGCAGCTCATCCAGAACGCTTTCATAATTCAGCTCTCTGCCCGCGCCATAGCCGGGCGAGCAGTCCATAATGGCGCGCATGCCATCGTCGGAGATGTGGGCCTTTAAAACGCTGTCGATATCGGACGGGAACACATGCATGGCATCGCGGATGATGACCACTTTGCCTTTGACTTTAGCGCGGTATATTTCTCTTTTGTCAACATCTCCTTTGTCTACATTGTTCCCCGCGTTAAAAACGACCGTCTCGTTAAGCTCACGCGTGGCAATGACCTGTCCGGGCTGGACGTCCCTGACGAGCATGATTTTATCAATATCGATGCTTTCGTATGCGTCGCGGTCGTCCAGTCGCTGGTATTCCACGCCATCCTCAAAAACCAGTTTTTCCTTTTCGCTGGTCTCCTTGAACCGCGCCCTGTCGATGGTAATGTCCTTGTCACCGACAAACCCGCGTTCCGTCAGCTCATAATGGGTCATGCCTTCAAGTATTTCCCTGGTCTCGATTTCCAGCAAATTCGCCTCAAGCCGGTCGACAAGCTTTTTGCTATCGAACTCAGGTTCTTTTTTAAGGCTTTGGTCGATCATATAAAATTACTGCCGGTCGAAGTGAAACAAGTTAGGATGGAAGATTCATAAAAAACGAACTGCCTTTACCCTGCATGGTTTCGCAGTAAATCGAGCCGCCCATGAGTTCCGCAAACGAACGCGAAATAAACAAGCCCAGACCGTTCCCGTGGACGGCGCGGGTTATTGTATTGTCTTCGCGGAAATATTTTGTAAATAGAAGGGGTTTTTTATCTTCGGCAACGCCTATGCCGCTGTCGCGAATTTCAAGGGTGGTTTTTTCGCTGCTTCCGGAAAGCCGTACGACCACGGGCGAATCGGCCGGAGAATAAACGGCAGCGTTGGAAAGCAGATGCATAATGATCCGTTTTGTTTTTTCGAAATCCCCCTTTATTTTTGCACCGAGATTTCCTTCGGTCCGCACGCGGTTGTTAAGGCCTTTGCACGAATCCCCGGTTTTTTCAAGATCGGCAACAGCTCGCTCTATTGCTTTCTGCGCATAAAACAATTCGCTCTCGAACTCTTTTTCGGCCAGCCCGGTTTCTACGTAAAACAGGTCGCGCAGGTCCATCAGCAGCGCATTAAGCCGGTTTGCTTCCTGCGCGCCGAGTTCCACGATTTCCCGCACCGGCGCGGGCAGCGGCGCGATTTTACCGGATTTCAAAATGGAAAGGGACGTCTTAAGCGTTGCAAGCGGATTGCGCAGGCCAAAAAGAATGTTCTGGATAAACTCGCGCTTTATTGTTTCCATTTGCCTGAATGCGGAAGCGTTTTCAAGGATAATTATTTCGCCCGGGTATTCGGAATTGTCGGATTTTGAAACGCTGCATTTTATGTATTTCCCGTTTTGTTCGAAAAAGAAATTTTGGGTTGAACCGTTTTCCCGTATGCGTTCAAGCGCCGCGCGCACTTCTTTGACCGGTACGGTCGTGCCGAATGAGCCCGAAAGAGCATCCTCTATGCGCATGTCCAGCAGGCCCAGCGCCCCTTCGTTTACATTTACGACCTGATCGTCTGGCCCGAGCGTTATTATCCCAACGGGGAGTCGTTCGAGAAATTTATCGATATCCGGCGTACTACGCTGCATTTTTATCTCCTTGCAGAACGTGCATGGTGAGCATCCGCACCAGTTCTTCGAGTTCGAACGGCTTGGCGATATAGTCAATTGCTCCCTGTTTAAGAGCAAGCGCGTATCCGTTGGAATATTCCTTGGCCGTAAATATGATCACGGGGATTCGGGCCGTTTGCGGGGATTCTTTAAGCTTCTTTAACACTTCCCAGCCGTCCATGCCCGGCATCATGATGTCCAGCAGAATAATTTCGGGCACGATTTCGACCGCCTTTTGCAGGCCCTGCGGCCCGTCAAGCGCACTGAATGTTTCAAAATCATAACAATTCAGGGCGAGGAGCGTTGATTTAACCAGCAGTTTTTCGTCGTCAATAATCAGGACTTTTATTTTTGACATGCAGCCTCCGGTACGGGAATATTCAAGGTAAATTTGCTTCCTTTTCCCTTGTCCGACGTAACCTCTATGCTCGCGCCCATTATTTCCGCGGCGCGTTTTGCCAGAAACAAACCGGTGCCCAGCCCGCCAAAATGCCGCGTGAGGTGCTCTTCTCCCTGTGTAAAGCTTTCGAACAGGTGTGTTCTGGCGCGTTCGGATATTCCGCACCCCCGATCGCTGACGGATATTAATAAAGAAAGCGGGCCGTTGTCCGGAAGATCTTTCAGGTTGATGTGCACGGCCCCGCCTTCTTTACTGAACTTAATCGCATTATCAATCAGGCTCATGAGGGCGATATTGAGCAAGCGGGGGTCAATAGCCGCCATGGATTCGCTTAGGAGGTTGTCGATTATAACCGCAACTTTATTTTCCGCGGCTTTTCCGGCAAATTTACGGGCCAGCATTTCCACAAACGACGGAATGTGCGTATTTTCTTGTCGAACGGCAATTGACGTACTGGACAAATCCGCAAGCGAAATGAGACTGGCGACAAGATCTTTGAGCCGGTCGCAGGTGGTTTTCATGTCGTTAACCGCCTCAACATTTTCCGGTCCGGTAAGGACCGCCAGATAATTCATCAGGGTCGTTATAGGCGTGCGGAGTTCGTGGGCCACGATGCTTAAAAAGGAGGCACGCAACTGGTTGGCGGCTTGCAGGTCCTTGTTGCTCTTGCGAATTTCGTCTTCCAGCGCTTTGAGATGCCGCATCCGCTCCTTTTTGACCCCGACCAAACTCAGCGCCCGCTGCAAATGATCGTTAATCTCTTCCCATTGCAGCGGCTTACTCACATAGCTGAAAGCGCCCAGTTCCATGGCTTTTTTTGCATCGTTTAGGCTCTCGTTCCCGGTCATCATGATGGCTTCGTACGCATTGTCTTTTACACTGATTTTGTCGAGCAACTCAAGCCCGCCCATTTGCGGCATGGCCACGTCGAGCAGAAAAATATCCGGTACGGTCGCGGCCAGTTTAATCAGCGCCTCTTTGCCATTGCACGCCTTGTCAACTTTAAAGCGATGCGCCAGCAGCAGTTCGGAAACCATTTCGCGGTTTTCGTCGGAATCGTCAACCACAAGAATTTTATATTCTGTATTCATCGCTTGAGCTCCCGCTGTTCATCACGGTTAAGATATCGTTCGATTACATCGATTTTTTTCTTAAAGTACCCGACATCATTACCGTCGTCGGACGAAGAAAGAGGCATGCTTCCTAAAAACAAAGCAATCGCACCTACAATCACGCCCACAATTATAAAAGAGAGCAGTTCCACAATTTTCGGCTGCGCCATATGCCACCGGTGCGAACTGAGGAGTCTGCGAAACCACCCGTAACTGCGCGCGGCCCGTTTCCGTTCTGCCTCGGCGGCGTTGTCCTTTCTCAGTTTTATTTTTGCAAAATCAATTTTGTCGATAATGTCAAGTAGCGCGTCATTGGAAAACGGCTTGGCAAGAAATTTGTCGGCCCCGTTTGAAAGCGCCTCCTTTATCTCCGTTTTTTCCGCTTCACCGCTTATGAGCAGGATAAAAGTATCCGGATCGCTTTCCCGAATGGCTTTTACGGCTTCTACACCGCCCATCACGGGCATATTAATGTCCGTTATTATGCAATCGTAGTCGTTAATCAGTATCATCTCCAGCGCCTGCGCGCCATTATTTACCGTCGTGACACAATGCCCTTGTTTACGCAGGACTTCGGCGATGATGTCAAGCATTGCAGAATCATCGTCCGCCACCAGAATGCGCTCGCGGCTGAATGTTATCACAGGTTCTCTACTGCCATAACCGAGCCTGATGACGCGGTTGCTTCGTACCGCTTTTAAGGCCATGTCGATAAGCTTGTCTTTGCAAAACGGTTTTTCAAGAAAACCGAAAACTCCCATGCGCTTGAGTTTTTCTCTGGTGGCCTCGGTCGCGTGGGAAGAAAGCACGATAGCTTCAAGCGCGTGGTCGTGCTTCCGGACGGCGTGCAGAAGCTCTATGCCGTTCATTACAGGCATGAGCACATCGGTGATAAGCAGTCCGTATGAATGTCTGCGAAGCTCTTCCAAGGCGTGTTTGCCTTCCGAGCACTCCATGACGGTAAATCCATCGGCGCGCAGCATTGCGGCAATTGGTTCACGGATAGCTTCTTCGTCGTCAACCAGAAGGACGCTTTTATTCATTTTTGTTCTCCTTTAGGGGCAGCGTAAACCAGAATGTGTTGCCTTTTCCGGTTTCACTCTCAACGCCTATTTTTCCGCCATGGGCTTCCACCGCCAGTTTGCAGAACGTAAGGCCAAGACCGGTCGAATACATCTTGCCTTCATTATGCAGCCCGACTTGCCCGAACTTTTCAAAAATCTTCCGGTGATATTCTGCCGGAATGGCAGGACCGCTGTTATGGACGGTTACGCGAATATCGCTTTCGTTATGCGCTGCCGACATACTGATGGCGCCGTCGCCGGGCGTAAATTTAAAGGCGTTCCCGAGCAGATTTGCGAAAATCCGTCCAATAAGGTTGTGGTCGCAGGATATCTGCGGAAAGTTTTCCGGAATTAAAATTTCGACAACACGGCCGCCGCTTGTTGCGCCCAGTGAAGTAATGGCTGTTTGCGCTAATTCCAAAAGATCGCACTGCTGGAGAGCAAGCGGCATTTTTCCTTCTTCCATGCGGCTTATGTCAAGCAGGGAATTTATCATTTCCATCATGACATTCAAAGATTTTGTGGCCTTATCAAGGTGGTCAAGGCATCGAGGGCTGTTGTTTTCTTTTAAATCCATCTCGAGAAGCTGCAGATACCCGCTCACGCCCGAAAGGGGAGAGCGCAGATCGTGGATTATCATGTGCGTCAGGTTGTCACGCAGGGCTTCGAGCTGTTTGAGTTTTTCAAAATTTTCCTGCACCTGGTCGTAAAGGTGTTTGGCCCTGGCCGCGTTTCTCACCCGTAAAAGCAAATCTTCTTTGTCAATCGGTTTGGTAACAAAATCATTGGCGCCCGCCATCATGCCGTTAAGCCGGTTTTCGCGTTGGTGAAGGGATGTTACCAGCAGCACGGGAATGGCAGCCGTGTTGGGATCGGCTTTAAGTTTTTTGCAAAGCTCAAAACCGCTGAGTCCGGGCATCATTACATCCGAAAGTATCACAT
>JAQUMP010000248.1 GCA_028718065.1 Chitinivibrionales bacterium
ATGTAGAGTTCGCCCAGAACGTGCGCATCGAGGCGCAGGGCAGCGTTTACATTAACGATTTCGCGGTCAACAGCAATATTTTCTGCAAATATCTTAAAGCGCAGAAATGGCACGGGTCCATTGTGGGCGGCGAAGTAAATGCCCAGAGAGGCCTGGACGTCATGGTCCTTGGTTCGCCGGGCGGCACCAAAACCTTCGTGACTTCGGGGTCGGATTTTCTGGTTGAACGTAAAATATCCGATCTGGACAAGGCCATGCAGTTCTGCAACGCGAATGTCAAGAAGATCGATACGGCCCTGAAACCAGTTTTGTCTCTTGTCAAGAACAACCCCGGCGAAGTCGTTGGTAAAAATGCCATAATCAGAAAAACCCTGGCAAAACGCAAGGACCTGGAGGAAGAATTGCGCATAATGCAGGCAAAACATGCGCACCTTGAAAAACAGCTTAATGTGGAAGGCGCCTGTTTTGTCAAGGTGAGCCGGATCTGCTATCCCGATGTGGCGCTTACCATAAAAGGGCTCAGAATGCAGGCGGCGCAGCAGCGGGAAAATGTCAGGTTTTACGAGGACGTAAAGGAAGGGGCCATTAAGACCGGTGCATACTGAAGAGGTTTAATGTTAATTTATGTCCAAAAAATTAAAACAATTACTCGCGGAACTGCGCGAAAGCGAAGCGCGATTCAAGGCAATCTACGAATGCTCCAATGATGCGGTAATGCTGCTTACCGAAAAAGGCTTTTTCGACTGCAACCCGCGCACCCTGGACATGTTCGGTTTTAAAAGTAAAGAAGATTTTTCCCGTGTCCATCCTGCCGACATCTCTCCGCCTTTGCAGCCGGACGGACGCGAATCGTTCCCGGCAGCCCAGGAACGGATCAGCGTGGCGTATAAGCAGGGCAGCAACCGCTTTGATTGGGTTCATCGCCGCGTTAACGGCGAAGATTTTCCGGCCGAGGTGCTTTTATCGGCGTTCAGCTTAAATGGTCAACAGGTCCTGCAGGCCACGGTAAGGGATATCACCAAGCGCAAAGATATTGAACTTAAGTTGCAGAATAAAAACAAAGAAATTCTCGATTTTACCAACACGGTTACCCACGATCTTAAAAAGCCCCTGACCGTCATGAAAGCCGTGTGCTCTCTTGTCAACAGCGGCGCCTGCGGCAAACTGGACGGGAATGGGAGTGAAGCTCTGCAAACCGGCAAAGAAGCCATAAACTATATGCAGGAACTGCTTGACGACCTGCTTACCTGTGCAAAGCTGGAAGCCGGAACCGACGTTCTTGAAAAGCAGAAAGTCGTCTGCGCATCGCTTGTGGAACAGATTTTGGGAAGGTTAAAATATCAGATCCAAAAAAAAAATATTGCGGTATCCATAACCGGACTCGACATCAATGTGGACGCAGATTTAAAAGGGCTTGCCAAAATATTCATGAACCTTATAGGCAATTCCATTAACTATATCGGCATTGGCCCTGACCGCCGGCTTTCCATTACTGCCGAAACATGCAACGGTCATATCCGGTTTAGCGTTCAGGACAACGGCATGGGCATTCCCGAAGAATCACAAAAAACTCTTTTTGAAAAATTCAAGCGCGGCTCCAACGTAAGCGGCATCAGCGGGACCGGGCTTGGTCTTTCTATTGTTAAAGGAACCGTACTCGCGCACGGTGGAGAAATATGGGTTGAGAGTAAAGAGGGCAAAGGAACAACATTTTTCTTTACGTTGCCAATCATGGCTTAAAACAAATTCGCATCGTTTTATTTTCTCGGGCAGTTACCTCGAATCTTCATCTCGTAATTTTGCGACGTCACTTCCTCAAACGAAGCCGTTTTTTTTCTCCGGCATTTAGCGATCTCACTTTAATTGGATTGACTAAAATGATAAGAGAAGGTTAAAATTGAACGTAGCGCCCAATTTATTCTTGCACGTTTCCGCCGTTACGAAAAACCATGACGCATCTCACCGAAACCAAAGAAATGGAAAACCCGCCAAGCAATGATGACCTGCGCATGCTCATGTCTTCGATCAGCGAAGTCGTTTTTTCGCTGGATACGGCCGACACGCTCATTAAAATTTTCCAGCCTTTTTCCAAAAGCGGATTTATAGACCTGCCGGATGAATTTATCGGCAAAAAATACGCCGATGTACTGCCGGAGCGCCTGGCGCAGGAAATAAAAAAAGCCGTTGCGTCCCTTAAAGAGAACCCACAAACGCCGGTGGAATTTACCTACTCCATCGCCGAAGAGCCCGAAAAAAAATGGTTCGGCGCCAAAATGTCCTCCATGCGCAATGCGCGCGGGCAAATCTGCGGCTATACGGTTGTGGCCCGGAACATAACGGAACAAAAATCCAACGAGACCCGCCAAAAACTGCTGGAGGACGATCTTATCCGCGCCGAGCAAAAGGCCGTCATGGGGCGTATCGCGGCCGGCATCGCGCACGAAATCAACAACCCCGCTTCGGCGATAAGCAGCGACCTGGGCACGCTTAACCATTTAGTCAACCAATTGCCGGACACGGAAACAAAAAAAAGGCTGCTCGAAATCATCGCGCGCGATGCCGCGGCCATAACCCGCGTCACGGACATAATCAGCGCGGTAAAAGGCGCCTATCGCCCGGGGAAATGGCACTTAATAAGCATTAAGGACGAAATCGAAATCCAACTTACCCTGTTGCGGCAGGAATTCAAGGACCGCATCGAGATAAAAAAGGATTACGCGGCCCTGCCCGACATCGAAGTTTACGGAAGCGAAGCCGGGCAGATCGTCCTTAATCTCCTAAAAAACGCCATCGACGCCATCCCCGACAAAGGGGAAATACGCATCCGAACCAGGGATACCGGCGCCACGATTTCCGTTTCCATCAGCGACAGCGGCGCCGGAATCCCGCCGCACCAGTTGCCGCATATTTTTGAGCCGTTCTATACCACCAAGGCGGTGGGCAAAGGCACCGGCCTGGGCCTTTCGATAAGTTTATCCAACGTCAAGCGGCATAACGGCAGGCTCTACGTCGAAAAAACAATCGTGGGACACGGCACGACCATCGTCCTGGAACTTCCCAAAAAAAAGGTTGCCGATGAAAAAATATAACATTTTGATCGTGGACGACGAGGCCATCGTCGCCGCGGCCATGCGCGACGCGCTCGATATCCTCGGCATTTACAACCCCCTTATTGCGCCGGATGGCGAAGAGGCCCTTCTGCTCGCGCGCCAGGGCGGCTTCGACGCCTATCTGGTGGACCAGATCATGCCGCGCATGCGCGGCACCGAGTTTATTGCAAAACTCCTGGACTTTGTAAAGGACCCGCTCATTTACATGATTACGGCCGAAGACGACGGCGTTGCGCTCGCCGCGGCCGAAGCTTTTCCGGGCATCGGCGGCCTGCCCATAAAACGCTACGTCCCCAAGCCCTGGCCGCAAAGCGTCTTTTCGGTTGACCTGCGGGAAGATCTGCGCCACCGCGATTTGCAGCGCGACATGCTGCTGACGCTCGAAAAATATTCAAGCGAACAGCGCGAGATCCAAATTTCCCTGGCCGACGCGCAAAACGATCTTGTCCAGAGCGAAAAACTGGCCGCTTCCATGGCGGCGGGCCTTACGGTAGTCAAGGCGGCGAACCACGAAATCAACAACCTCAATACGGGGTTTGCCGGCTGCGCCCTGCAACTCAAGGAATTTTCCGCAACAGGCGCTCCGGAGCTTGCCCCCGCAAACCGGAGCGTGCTCGATAAAATCGCCGGGACACTCGAAACGCTTTCGGGCCGCCTGGCGGAATTCGTGGGCTTTATTACCTCCCTCTGGTACAAAACCAACGAAGAAAAGCAAACGGTCCTTCTTGCCGATCTTGTCAAGCAAAGCCTGTCGGACCTCGCAGCCGAAACGGACAACCCCCGCCTTACCGTCGTCCGGAATGTCGGCGCTGCAATCGGCCTCGAATGCTATCCCAAGCAATTGCGCCATGCGCTCTATCAGATTATTAAAAACGGCGCAGAAGCCATGTCCGAGGGCGGAACGCTCCGCATCGATGCCGATAAAAACGACCGCTCCGTAATTATAACCATCGCCGATTCCGGCCGGGGCATTCCCGAACAGGACCGCGGCAACCTTTTTATCCCGCTTTTTACGCAGACCAAAATTTACGGCGGCAAAGGCGGCGCTATTGCCCATAAGATCATCGTGGACAACCACGGCGGAGAAATTACCGTTAATAGTTTTACTAAAGAGATGCTTAAATCGGACCGCTATAAAAACAACCAGGCCGGCACAACGGTAACGATAATACTGCCGCGCCATGGTCAATAAAAGAAACAAAAACGATATGGGCGAGCCGAAAAAACGGATTCTGGTGGTTGACGACGAGGAAATCGTCCTTGATTTGCTGACCGAGTTTTTAACGAACAAGGGGTTTGAAGTAATCCCCGCGATAAATGCCCGTCAGGCGGCAGGCCGGATGAAGGACATCGACCTTATTATTCTCGATTTAATGCTCAGCGCCGGAAGCGACGTTGGCGGCAATGCTCTGATGGGCCATTTACGGCAGAATAAAAACGGCCCGATTCCCATTATTATTTATTCCGGTCATATCCTTTCCGACAACGGCAACGAAGAACTGATGGAAATAGAACGGATGTTGGGAATGAAAAAAATTATTTACGCCTGCGTGCCCAAATCCAGCGGCATTAAAAAATTGCTCAGCACCGTAAACGACTGTTTCGCCGGCGTTAGGCGCCCGTGACCACGGTCTTTGATCCGTGAAATAAAACTTATGGTTATCGGCCGACAGGAGTGATAAAATTATTTATCGATTGCCCATTAAACGACCCTGTGGAGGCCCTGCGTGAATTTTACATCGCTTAAATTCAAACTTATCGTTTCGTTCCTGAGTATTGGGCTGGCGCTGGCGCTTTTTATAATAATCGTGGTCCCCAGCCGCACCAAATCCACGGCCGAAAACGTCATGCTCGAAAATGTGGGATTCATCGTCAAACTGCTTTCGGACAATCTTGCGGTGGGCATGCAGACGCGCGACCTCGACGCCGGGGCGGCCCTGCAGCAAACCCTTAATTTAATCAAGGGCGGGCTGGTAGAAACCGTGGCGGTCCTGGACGGCAAACATGCCTTCGTGCAAGGCTTAAACTGCGATAAGGCGGAATTTTCCCGCGACACTATTGTCAACCGGGAAAACGGTCTGGTGATTTTTAAAACGATGAAGGATTCCGATAAAAAGGTTCTTGGCTACGTAGAAATTATGTTCTCAAAACAGTCGTTCATAAAAAGCATAAACCGTTTCAAGATATTTATATGGCTCGCCAGCTTCGTGGCGCTTCTGGCGGTCGTTATCGTCGGCACGTTTCTGTCCAACCGGATTATCATGCCGCTCAATAAATCGGTCCAGATGCTCAAGGAATTGGCCTCCGGCAGCGGCGATCTTACCAAGCGCCTGGCGGTAACCACCAACGACGAAGTGGGCGAAATGGCGCGATGGTTTAATATTTTCATCGAAAAAATACAGAAAATAATCAGCCAGATCGCCAGCAACACTTCCACCCTGTCGTCCTCATCCGGAGCGCTCTCGAACGTTGCCCAGGGTCTTTCCGCGGGAGCGGGAAATATGACCGACAATTCCGATGCCGTGGCCCGGTTGACTAACAAAGCCGTCTCTAATGTCAATAACATTTCGACGGCCGCGGACATAATGTCCGGCAATATTACCCAGGTGGCCAAATCCATTGAGGACATGAGCGGGTCGTTAAACGATGTCACCGCCTCCTGCCAGAAAGAAACCCGCATCGCCGCAGACGCCAATGCCCAGGCAAAAGCCACCTACGAACTGATAAAAGGCCTGAGCGTTTCCGC
>JAQUMP010000249.1 GCA_028718065.1 Chitinivibrionales bacterium
GGGCCCATTATACGACGGGATTGGGGCTTGCGAGTCCGGGCGGAATCGCTTCTCTCATTGCCGATAAATATCATATTCCCACGTATTTCAATAATTTCGCGTCCGGAGGCAGCAACCTGGAACTTCATATTAAAGGGAACAGCATTTACACCTATGCCCTCTGGATGTTCCAACAGGCGGGATTGACAAACGGTCTTTCGGCGGTAATCTGGCAGCAGGGTGAAGCCAACTCTTTTGATTCTCTCAACGCATCTATCGGCTACGATACCATTTTTACCCATTTGTGCAACGATTGGAAAGCGGATTATCCCAATCTAAAGCACGTTTACATGTTCCAGACTCATCCGGGCTGCGGTTATAATTTCCAGAATGTTCTGCGCAACACCCAACGCAGGTGCGCCGAACACGTCCCGTTCCTTTCGGTTATTTCCACGACGGGAATCGTAGCGCACGACGGATGCCATTATGGACAGGCGGGATATTATAATATGGGCGCCTGGCTTTGCCCCCAGATCGGCCGCGACCTATGCCGCTCGGCCGATACCCTCAATATCAACTCTCCCAACATCATCGCCGCCAAATTCGACGACAACGCCCATACCATTTTAACGCTCCAATTCGACGTTCCGGTTATTTTGCAGCCGGATACGACATCTCCTTACGGCATTCTGTCCGTGAAAGACTTTTTCTATCTGGGCGACGATAAAGCCGGTTGTTCGGTTTCCTCGGCTTCGGTCGATACCGCCAAGCATACCGTTACGTTAATTCTCAAGCAGAGCTCAAAAGACTCAACCATAAGCTATACCCCGAATAATACCTATACCAATCTGCCCGTGCAAATAAACTTTGAAGGCCCTTATATTTTCAGCACGCGCGGCATTGCGGCGCTTACCTTTTTTAAATTTCCCATCAGTAAAAACCTGATAACGACCGCCGTAAAACCGGCGAACTTGCACAAGGGCAATTTCCAATTCGTTATGCCGCATACGGGGCAAGCCCTCGTGGAACTTTACACCATCAATGGCGCACGCGTAGCGTTACTCTACCGTGGGTTCGCGCAAACCGGTACGCATGCGCTTTCGGTTGATTTAAAGAAGTTGAGGTCGTCTCGGTATTATGTTGTAAAAATCAAAATCGACGGGGTCAGCATAGTCAAGCCCCTTATGGTCGTGCGATAAGTTGACATTAGAATATCTTTAACTGTTTTTAACAATATTTTTTTTGGAGGTACATCATGCCCAGGTTCCAATCGACAAAACTGTTTAAAACTGTTTTTGTCACGGCGGTGTGCGCGTTTTATTCGAACATCATTGCCGCCACCGTAAACGCCTTTGATACCACGGAGCTCTTTAAAAAACCCACCATAACCTGGGTCGATTCCAACAGTAATCCTAAAAAACTCAAAATAGCCATCGGGCCGTTTCATGGTTTGGACATGGACGGCAATCCAGCTCCGAACGGGGTATGCACCATGGATGCCTGGTACTATTTGCCATCGGGAACAAGCGGGAAGGTTCCCGCGTTAGTGCTTGCGATGGGTGGCGGGTGTTTGCTGAGCAGTTATGACGCTTGGGCCCAGCAATTGGCCGCAGCCGGTTACGCTGCTCTTTCGATTAATACCTGGCACCAGTCGCCGCAACTTGCGGATAGCTGCGCTTCGGGCAACAATGAGCCGTTAACGTCATCGTTTTTTTATATGTCGGTTGCTGCTTGCGTTCGTGGCAATTCCTTTCTGCGCACACGCAGCGCCGAAATAGATACCAATAAAATCGGCATTGCAGGCGTTTCCTGGGGCGGATGGAAAACGTGCGGCGCCGCCGGAGTAGACCACCGATTTGCCTGCGCGGTTCCCGTATTCGGCACCGGTTTTGTCGATGTTTACAGTTTATGGGAGAATTATGGCGATCCGGCTTGGTTGCCAAAAGGATGTCTTAGCGCCAGTCCGGCGTATGTAAACAGTTACGATCCGCGTAATTATCTTGGCAACGCCAAAATGCCATTCCTTTGGATCGCCGGAATGACGGATGCTTATTATTATGGCGCCGCCCGTCGGATGTGCTATCGTTTGAATCAAGGCGAAAATATATTAAGCATTCCTCTTAGCTTAGGCCATGACTGCTCAACAGGGTATAATTATGAAATGCTTATTCCCTGGCTGAATACGGTCTTAAAAAACAGCCCGCCCTTGCTTAAAATAAAGGCGTGGGGATGGTCGCCGGGATCGATGTGGGCGACCTATACGGGAACCGCAGCAAGCGCCCAAGTTGTTTATGCCGCTTCGGGAAGTTGGCCTGGTTTGAATTGGGCTTCTACCACCGCCACGGTTAATAGTGCGCAGAAAAGGGTAAAGGCAACGCTTCCGGCTGGAGCCAAGGATTTTTACATTAATATTACCGACAATAACGGCTATATAATAAGCACCGAGCACGTTGATCTTGCTCTTGACAAGGCCACGGACTCGCTTACCGCGCGCACGGGACCGGCGACGTCGGTACTTCCCCGAGACCTTATTCATAACGATGTGTTAAAAATTCCGGTTAAATTTAGTCGCGCTATGTATTCGGTTGACGGAAGAAAAGTGTCCAATATTAACCTGAGCGGCAAGTTGCGCCCCGGTATTTATATAATGATGCAGGGCGAGGGCAATACTGCCACGATGCGGAAAATATTGGTGACGGAATAAACACGAAAAAATACGTTTTTCTGACGGCTCCTCTATTTTGATGGGGGAGCCTTTTTTTTGCGTAAAAAAATAACCGTTTGACCCGCAAAACGCGAAGTGCGCCGGTAAATGCCCTTTATTCGCCGACCCTATAAATTCCTTGATTTATGCCGGGGCAAGCGTGTATTTTTAGCGGTCAAATAAGGGCCGGGATACATTGACAATATAAGAGGAGGAACCGTGACGCAGCTCAATAAAAGTAAAAATGGCTTTCGGGTAAAAGGCAGTGAATATAGCCTTACCTACGACAAAAAAAATAAATTTTATATCAGCTTAAAGTTTAATAACGGGCTCGGCGCCCAACTTTTTATTCCTTCCGCCTGCGATCAGGCCGGAGCGGTAGACCGGGTCACCGGTATTTCCGCCCCGTCTTTAAAAAAAATGAAGGACGGCAAGGTCCTGGTCTCGTTTACCGGCGGCAGCGACATCTGGAAGAAAAAACACTATTATTTTGAATGTCGCAACGATACGGTTATTTACAAATACGCCGTAGAAGGTTCCGGAACGCTGGAGACCGCCTGGTTTTTTGAAGGTTTTTTAAAAGACGATCCCAAAACCAAACATTTCGGGTTCCCTTATTTTGCCGGGCTCAGCCGCGAAAAATCCTATCACCGTCCCTTGAATGAATTCAGCCGCGGTTCCAAACCGCACTATGACTTGTTTTTTGCGCCTACGATCAACTCTTCGGACACCCGCTATTTTATGTATTACAAAAACATGGTCCTGCGGGTGGACGGAAGCCGGACTTTTCTTGGCGGGGACTGGCTGGTAACGCCGCCTCCCTTTTGTTACCTGATGGGGACAAAAGAGAAAAAAGATTGGCTTTCGCTGGGCCTGGCCGTTAAGCCCGGTCAATATAATTTTTTCGGGTATCATTATATGGGCGGCGAGGAGTTCGGTTTGAACCTTGACTATCGCGGACATACCAAGGTGTCCGGCACGTGGGAGAGTCCGGCAATTGTTTTTCAACCGAGCAAGGATGAATATGAAGGGTTAAAACAATATGTGACCTTTCTTCAGGACGATGGTTTTATTGCCAAGCCCAAGCGCGAAATCGCCGACTGGTGGAGCAAACCCATTTTTTGCTGCTGGGGCGAACAGATGTATATGAGCGACAAATGGGATTGCTATTTAACGGGCGATCCTAAAACGGATATCGGCTCGCTCAGCAGCCGTAAATTTTTTGACGGCTTGCTCAAGAAACTGGAGAGCTATAAAATCAACCCGGGTACGCTTATTATCGATAACCGCTGGGCAAGCCCCGACGACGAATTTACGCCCGATCCCAAGTCCTGGGGCGACATGCGCGATTTTATCGACAAGCAGCACGCCAAGGGCCGAAAAATAATTCTCTGGTCGGCGCCCTTCAGCCATGCGCAATCGTCGCTGGGGACTACCATTCCGGAAGAGGAATGCATTATCGCCGACGGAAAAATCGAGGCTTCCAAGGCCTGGTATAACATCGACATTTACAATCCGGAAGACATTAAATCGGGCATTGACACGGACATTTTTTATCCCGGCAAACATAACGGGAAAAAACCGGTTTTGGTCAAAAAGCAGAACAAGCCGGTGCCTATTTTCGTGGACCCCACCAATCCCAAATACGAGAAGCGGCTCAGGGAAAAAATCAGGTTTACGCTTTCGCCGGAAGGACTCGACGCCGACGGCTATAAATTCGACTATACGCATTACATTCCCACGGCGCGCGATGCAAAACTATATGGCAATATCTGGGGCATAGAACTGCTCAAAAAACTCATCTGGATTTATTACGACGAGGCCAAAAAAGTCAAAAAAGACGCGATGATTATTTCGCATACGTATAATCCCTATTTTTCCGACGTGGTTGACATGTGCAGAATCCAGGACCTGTACACCGATCAGAAGAGCATCGTAGAGGCCGCCATGCACCGCGCCAAAATCGGGCGCATCGCCTGTCCGGGGTGCCTGATCGATTCCGACAATCACCCGGTGGTAAGCCTGGCGACCTGGGAAGAATACATGAAAGCGCAGCCCTCGATCGGCGTGCCGGCAATGTATTACATTTCCGGGATAGAAGTGACCTACGAAAAATTAAAACCGGAACACTTTAAAATGGTAAGTAGAATCTGGGACAAGTACGAGAAGGAACTGAAAAAAAATAAATAATATTTTCTGGAAAGGGCTCCGCCCTTTAAATCCCGTAAAGAATATACTTATTATAGCTAAAACATTAATAGAGTTTTACTTGTAAATAAGTACCCTTTGTCAACAATGAACTGACATATCTTTTAACTACAATAAGCATTTTCCTTAGCGGGTTTAAGGGCCGGCCAGGCCCTTCCAAAATATTTTATTATCCCAAATATTCCAGCACTATATTCAGTATCCTGCGAATCGGTTCCGCTGCTCCCCACAGTAATTGATCGCCCACGGTAAAGGCGGCCAGATATTTCGGGCCCAGGTTCATTTTGCGCAGGCGTCCGACCGGAACGTTCAAGGTCCCCGAAACCGCCGCCGGCGAAAGCCTTTTGATGGTATCTTCTTTGGTGTTTGGCACAAGGGCCGCCCACTCGTGCGCATTGGCAATCATTGCTTCCAGATCGCGGATGGGTACGTCTTTTTTTAGTTTGATGGTAAGCCCCAGGCTGTGGCTGCGCATGGCGCCCACGCGTACGCAAAGACCGTCGACCGGAATGGGTTTTTTAGCCCCGAGGATTTTATTGGTCTCCACAAAACCTTTCCATTCTTCCTTGGTCTGGCCGTTCTCCATGAATTTGTCGATCCAGGGAATCAGGCTGCCGGCCAGCGGCGCGCCGAAATGCTCGATAGGAAAGTCCCCCCCGCGCAGCGCGGAGGTTACCACTTTGTCAAGTTGCAGCGCGGAAGAAGCCGGGTCCGCAAGCAGCGCGCGGGACACGCTGCTTATGGCCGCCATTTGCCGGACAAGTTCGGTCATGTTCTTGGCGCCGGCGCCCGAAGCCGCCTGGTATGTCATGGACGATACCCATTCCACGAGCTTATTTTTAAAAAGCCCGGTCAGCCCCATAAGCATTACGGCAACGGTGCAGTTGCTGCCGACGAATGTTTTAATCCCGCTGCTAAGCCCTTTTTTAATGACGCTGATGTTTACCGGGTCCAGCC
>JAQUMP010000250.1 GCA_028718065.1 Chitinivibrionales bacterium
CCGCGGCGATCTCTTTACACCGGGAGATGGGCCGGATGCAAGGCAAATCCTGCTGGCAGGCGCCAATGATACGGTTCGTCAATTAATCCGCAATGCCGGGTTTACCATTATTCCCTCCGCCAACGTCCAGCTCCAGAATTTAAACGACTGGACCACCATCGATACCCTGAACCCCTCCTCCGGCGGTTTTAACCATAGGAGCCTTGTTTTCCACTCGTTTAACGATTGCAAGTTATTTTTTATGAACGGCGGGGCCATGTGGCAAACGCGCTGGGAATATTTTTATTACCGGCTCACCGACCAGTACCACCAGCAGGGTTTTACCCATTACGAAGAGACCCCGCTGCCCTGGCTCAGAACGGCCGTTACGGTGAACGCAAATATGAGCGCCAGGCCGGAGCACGATTCGCTTGCTGTAAACGCCGGCGCCGGCGGGACCGATACCGTTTCGCTCCCGGCGACCGACACCCTGGCGATAGGGCCCGGGCTTTCGGTGGGTTTTTCTTTTGGTAAGGTCTGGTGCTTTAAGAGCATTCTTAACACCCATTCGTTTGCTTTGTCGGAGAGCCGGGTCAATGGTTCCTGGCAAAAGGAAATCGGCATGAACTACAACGTTTTTGTCCAGCTTATTATCCTGCCGAATATTTCCGTGATAGCCACGAACTCATTCGGTTTTTCGACTTCCGCGTTTACCAGTTACCAGGGGAATTTTTCACTGCTTGTTATTTTTTAACTTTTTTAAAGGAGTTTTTATATGCGATATCTTAAAACGAAATTGGTTTTTCTCTGCGGCGCGCTTGCGCTGGTGGGTTGCAAGGTGGTGAATAATAACAACGCAACCGTAAAGGCATCGGATTTACGGATAACAACGGACATTGGAAATTGGAGCGAAGTAGCGGGGACCTATCATCCATTTTCAACTACCGATGAACTCACCATGCCGCCTTTTGGAATAGACGGTCAGGTGGTCCCTTACGAGAACAAGGGTTTGGTAAATGGAATATATCAGGAATTAAAAAGCGGCGCCGGGTACGATTATCAGGTATATGTAATGGATTTTGGTACCGATAGCGCAGCCACCGCCATATTCAACGACATCGTGGCAGGCCATGTTACCACGCCCGCCGCGATCTCCGGTTATGTCAATACCGTGGCCGTGGCCCAGGATAATGTGAGCCAAGCCGTGGTCTATGCGCACATTAAAAACTTTTATTTTTGGATCACCCTGAGTAGCTATAGCGCCATTATTACGAATGCAACGAATGCCGCGGGGACGTTCTTAGATAAGTATAAATTTAAAATCGGCGCTTGATGTTTTGCGGAGGGCGCCTTTTTTTAGTCCGAATCATTTTCCGCGACATTGCCGCGGGCGCGGGTCTGGTTAGTCAAGGAATCTTTGGGCGGGTTATCGCCGGTAAGGTTTTTATAGGAACTGTCGTTTAGGTAGCCCTGATGGTAAAGATTATTGCCGATTACGGCAATGCGCTGGCGCATGAACGCCGAATCCGGCCGCCGGGGATTAAGCTTGCCCGGACTGGCCAATGCCGCGGCCAGCAGGGTGGCCTGCTGCATGGAAAGGTACTTACTCGATTTGTTAAAATAGCTGCGCGCCGCGGCTTCGCACCCGAAAAGGTCCGGACCGAATTGCGCATAATTAAGATAGAGTTCCAGGATCCGTTTTTTTCCCAGGAAGTGCTCCATAAGCAGCGTGTAGGCGAACTCCTTGTACTTGCGGCTGTAGCTTTTTTCCCCGCTTAAAAACAGATTTTTGGCGAGTTGCTGCGTAATGGTGCTGGCCCCACGCTTGATTTTGCCGTGTTGACGGTTGTATTCGTAGGCGTCAAGTATTGCGGCGAGGTCGAAGCCGGGATGCGCGTAAAAACCGTCGTCCTCGGCGGCGATCACCGCCTCCGGCAGCGCCTTGGCGATAGAATCGAGCGGTACAAACAGCGGCGTGATCGAATCTGTTTTTCCGGCGCCATGAACGTAGCGGCGGTAGGTGTGCATGTAAGCGGTTTCGACCGGGTTTTCGTTCACAAGCCTTCGGACCTGCTGTATGGGCGCGGCGATCGTTATGCCGGCCCACACGATTACCGCCGTTAAGCCCAGCGAAAACAGAACTGCATAGAGAAGCAGGGTGCCGACTAAAATTTTCCAGAGCAGGTGCAGGATTTTCATTATTTTATTATTAGTCCGGCTTGGTTTAAGGTCATCAAAAATAGTTTAATTCCGCTCTTCTAAAAATAACAATCATAATTTTTTAGGCACTGGACAATACGATTTTTTAACGATATTATTTAAAAGGGAACGCCAGGGCCGAAAAAAGGATTTGTCAAAACCTATGAATATTTCTCAGCAGCATTCCGGCGCGGAATTAGGGTTTATCGCCTACGGCAATTTTGATATTTACGCCTTCGAAGGCGACGTAAAAGTCGGCGGGCTTGTTAACATAACCACCCAGCTTTCCAAACACATTCAGATGCATCCGGACAAGAACCTGGTTTTTGATCTTGCGCGCGTTACCTACATGGATTCGAGCACGGTGCGCCTTTTTATAAACCTCAAAAAGAAAATGGAAGCAAACCAGAAACAGCTTTACCTGCTGCAACCCTCGGAGCAGGTGCTTAAAATATTAAAAGAGACCAACCTCGATAAAATATTTACCGCGGTTGGAAGCGTCGAAGAGGTGGAACAGATCGTCTCGCTTGCGTTTTATCAAAACATCCTGCCCTACACCGTGCCCGAAAATAAATTGCACCGCCTCAAATGTTCCTGCGCGGTGTGCGGGTCCAAGGAGGTCGTAGGGTATTTAATCGACCAGAGCGCCTGCATCTGGAAATGGGAAGAAGACGATCCGTATCCGTCAAGCTATTGGAAAGACGGCAACGAACGCGTGGATCTGTTCAGCCTTTTTCCGGTGGTGTGCATGGACTGTTTTATGAGTTCCCTGCGCATCAACGATTTTCATTTAATGGAAAACGATAAAATCGCGGTGCGCTCCATCCTGCACGAAAACAGCAAATATATTCTCAGCAAATCCATTAAGAAACGCAAAAAAATCATGGAGAGCGCTCCGGTAAAGAACGACTCTTTTTTTGCCTTTCCCCGCAAGGCGGAGGCCAACCTGCAGGCATATCTTCTGGCCGAAATGTGCGCCCATAGCATGGCCATGTACCGCGAAGACGCCAATCCGTTTATGATAGGGTACTTGAATTATCTCACGATCCAGTACGCCGAAAAAGAAAAGAAGTCCGAATACCTTGACAAATGCAGAGCGTGGATGTCGCAGGTGTTAAACGAGAAAAACTCCTATAACCATCTGGAGCTTGCGCAGGCCTATTTTGTACTCCTGCAGGTGGATTTGAACCTGGAAAAATTTAAAGAGGCTTCCGTGGTCTACGACCAGTTTACCGCCCTGATGGAGTCGCTTACCGCGCCTATCGCCGTTACGGACATTTACAGCCCGCATTTCTGGTACCAGCAGTCCCTCAAGATCTGGCAGAAAGAGATCAATAACAAATCAAGCGCCATGCGCGCGTAGGGTGATCTCGCCGTTTTTAGGCAGGGCCGCGATCCCGCCGCCGCGCGAGACCTTGTACAGCGCGACCGACGAGGCGAATTGCGCCGCGGTGAACGGATCGAAACCGCGCGCGATGCAATGCAAAAATCCGCCGTTAAAGGCGCTGCCGGCCAGGGTAACGTCGCCGATGGCCTCAGCGCTTGCGGGGACCTTGAATTCCTCTATTTTTCCGTCGTAACCCACCATGCAGCCGTTGGCGCCCTGCTTGACCGCCACGATCGAAACGCC
Source organism: Chitinivibrionales bacterium (assembly GCA_028718065.1). Lineage (GTDB taxonomy): Bacteria > Fibrobacterota > Chitinivibrionia > Chitinivibrionales > FEN-1185 > JAQUMP01. Next base: position 3,809 of record JAQUMP010000250.1, read on the forward strand.
GCGGTCCCATAAGAATCCGATTACGTCAAGCGGCCGTTCGTAGCCGAACAACGCCTTGGATTCGTCCGGCGCCGAAGGGAAAATGACGTCCACGAGCGGCAGCACGCTCCACAGGCTCTCCTTGGCGTCGTCGAGCGTCCAGCGCTGCAGGCGCAGGTTCGGGTCGTAGGCGACCATGATATCGTTGCTGTGGGCGCAGTCGAAGGCCTTGAAGATGGCGTGGCGCGCGGGCTTTCCCACCGATTGCAGCTCGCTTGACGCGTACACGATTTTAACGTTTTCGATGAGGTCGTTGTAGATCATGACCGGCGTAATTGATTCGGCGGCATTACCGGGCCGGTGATACAAATAATCGCGGGCGGCCGGCTGGCGCGCCGTGCAAAAATAAATGCCGTTGTAGCCACTTGACGTCACGACATGATCGATGTTGACGCCCTGCGCAAGCAGTTCCTCCCGGATAAAATTATGGAACGGGTCGCGCGCCACGGCCGATACCATGGAGACCAGCGAGCCCAGCCGCGCGGCCGCGGCGGCCACGACGATATCGGCCCCGCCGATGCTGCGCGCAAAATGGTCGGTGGCCGTAATATCACCTTCGCAGCGGAACTCCACGAAAGTTTCGCCGATGACCAGCAGGTCGAAATCGCGCACGCTGAGGGGTTTCATAGTACCGCGATAAATTGGTTGAGGATGGTATCGATGTCGTTTTTACGCGCCAGGGAATTTATCCATTCCGCCGGCACGCTTGCCAGACCGTAGGCCAGGCCGCCGAGTCCGCCGGCGACCATGCCGGTGGTGTCGGTGTCCAGGCCCAGGTTCACCGCCGCCAGCAGCACCTCTTTGGTAACGGCGTAATTTACAACACACCATACGGCCGCTTCCAGGGTATGCACGACATAGCCCGACGAGCGGATGTCCTCGCGCGACAGCGTAAGAATTTCGTGGGAAATCAGGCGCATAAAATGGAGCAGTTCGGCCTTAAAGGGAGGGCGTTTGTTGTAATAGTCAAGCGCCTCCGCGACGGCCGCTTTAAAGCATTCGCGAACGTTGCCGTTTTTTAGGAGGGCCCGCACAAAAAGCGCATAAATGCCGCAACCCGCCAAGTTGCGCGGATGAGCATGTGTTATTGCCGTGACCGCGTGGATATGCTCCAGAAAATCGTCCGTTTGCATGGTATGAAAAAAGAGGGCGGCCGGCAAAATGCGCATGAGCGCGCCGTTGCCGTTATCGTCTTCGGATTTGCCGCCGGAGTCCCGGGCGCTTTTGCGGCTGCTGTGGATATTGTCAAGCGCAAAGGAGGTGGTGAGCCCGGCCTCAAAAACGAAACCGGTGGAGGTAAGGCGCCCTTCGAAAAGCCATTGACAAAATGTGTGGCCGATGTCTTCCAGGTTGTAGCCGCGCGCCATACTTTCCATGGTGCACAGGACCATGGAGGTGTCGTCGGACCAGGTGCCTTCGGGCTGATCGTAGCGGCCGTATCCCAGCATGTTTTTAACTTCGCACAGCGAGAGCTCCTCGCGCGTTAGCGACGCTACCGGAACGCCGAGCGCATCGCCCACGATCCCCGCCATAATGGCCGCGCGGGCCTTTTCCTTAATTAAAGGGAGTGTAACCATTTTTCCCGTTGACATAGAGCATAAATTCGTTGGATATGGATAGCGTGTTACAAAAATAACATACCGGGGCGCTTTGTTCCACTGGTTTTTTAAATATTGAAGGTCCGGCGGATTTATGCCGCAATTGGTCCGCAATGTATTTTGAAATAGTATGAAAACCGTCGCCGACAGCAACATTCCCTATGTGGCCGAAGGTTTTGCAACCTTCGGCGAGGTTGTTTCCGTTCCCGCCGCTAAAATCACCGCGGCGCTGGTTGCCGACGCTTCGATCCTGCTGGTCCGCTCGCGCACGGTCGTGGATAAAAACCTTCTTGCGGGCAGCGCCGTAAAATTTGTCGGCAGCGCCACGATAGGCGTGGACCACATCGACCAGGCCTGGTTGGC
>JAQUMP010000251.1 GCA_028718065.1 Chitinivibrionales bacterium
AACCCGAAAGCTCCCTGACCGCCGTCTTCGGCATTCATGCCGTGGAAACATGCATCCTTGAGCGGCCCAACCAGATCGCCAAACTTTACTTTACCCAAGAGATAACCTCCGGCCCGCTCTTTAACTGCATGAAAGAGTGCCGGCGGTTGCGCTTAAGCTACCAGGTCGTGCCGCCCGCAAAGCTCGATACCGTCGCCCGGACCGACAAGCACCAGGGCGTGGTGGCCCTGTGCATGGCCAAGGCATATTCCGAAGCCGAGGCGCTTATGCCGGTTCTTGACAAACGTGACCCCTTGCCGGTTTTAGTGATTCCGGCTTCCATCGAAGATCCGCGCAATCTTGGGTCCATTATCCGCACCTGCGCCGGATTCGGGGTGGATGGCATCCTGCTGGAGCGCAACGGCAGTGTTACCCTGACCGGCAGCGTCGCCAAAACCGCGGCGGGCATGCTCGAATATATGCCGGTCTATAAACCGCGCAATTTGGAAAACATCGTCGACACGTGCCTTCAAAAAGGGTTTGGCGTGGTCGGCGCCTCCGAGCGCGCCACGCTGCGGCTGCACGAAGTTGACTTTTGCAAACCGGTGGTTATCGTTCTGGGCGGCGAGGACCGCGGCATTCCGCCCTACTTGCGGAGAAAATGCACTCAACTGGTTGGAATCCCGCTTGCGCCGCCGACGCCTTCCTTAAACGTATCGGTGGCCGCCGCGATTTTTTTGTATGAATGCAGCCGGCAAAGGAATGCCAAAAATCAGTGACGGTCGGGTATAACTAAGAATATATGCGCCACCGCCTCCGCGGGATCGAGCCGCACGTCGTTCCAATAGCCGCAAAAGCGATACTCCGCTCCCGTTAAAAGATCGCGCACCGTATAGGCTTTGTTTTCGGGAAGGCTTATAAGGTGTATCGGTACGTCGATGCGCCCCGCGGCCGCGGCCGCGGGATTTAAATTGACAACCACAAGTATCAGCTCGTTTTTGTATAGTTTGCTGTAAAACAGCAGGTCGGGGTGGCCGCTTTGGTGAAAGCGGATGTTGGTGTACTGTTGCAGGGCGCGCTGCTTGGCGCGGATTGCATTAAGCCGGCCAATGTATTCCTTAATATTGCCGGGCCGCTCCCAGTCCCAGACTTTATACTGGTATTTTTCGGAATCAAGATACTCCTCGCGTCCGGGCACCGCGCGGTTCTCGCACAATTCAAAACCGTTATACATGCCCCACGAGGGCAGCAGGGTTGCCGCCAGGGTGGCGCGCAGCATGAATGCCGGCCGCCCGCCGGTTTGCAAAATAGACGGCAGAATGTCGGGCGTATTGACAAAAAGGTTGCCGCGCATATAGTCCTTGAGCGGCCAGGAAGTGAGTTCGGTGATATAATCCGTGAGTTCTTGTTTGGCAGTGCGCCAGGTAAAATAGGTGTACGATTGCGAAAACCCGACCTTGGCCAGACGCTTCATCATTTTGGGCTTGGTAAAGGCCTCCGCGAAAAAGAGCACCTTGCCGTGATCCTTATGCAGCTCGCTTATCAGCCACTCCCAGAAAGCAACGGGCTTGGTATGCGGGTTGTCGATGCGGAAAATTTCGATGCCGTGCTCGATCCAGAAAACGCAGACGCGTTTGATTTCGCGCCAGAGGTCCTGGTAATCTTCGCAATAAAGATCCAGCGGATACACGTCCTCGTATTTCTTGGGGGGGTTTTCGGCGAATTTAATGGTGCCGTCTTTTTCGCGGAAGAACCACTCCGGGTGCTTCTTGACATAAGGGTGATCGGGCGAGCAGTTGAGCACCAGGTCCAGCGCCAGCGTAAACCCGGCCGCTTTGCAGGCCGCGCTGAAACGGTCGAAATCATGCAGCGTGCCGAGTCCCGGCTCAATGGCCGTATGGCCGCCGGCCTCATTGCCTATTGCAAACGGACAGCCCGGATCGCCCGGTCCGGCCTTGAGATGGTTATTGGCGCCTTTGCGGTTGGTGCGGCCGATGGGATGGATCGGCGGCAGATAAAGCACCGTAAAGCCCATGGCCTTGATATCCGGCAAACGGCGGGCCATATCGTCGAAGGTCGCGCTTTTGCCGGGATCAGTCCCCTGAGAGCGCGGCCACATTTCGTACCAACTGCCATAGCGCGCGATGGGCGGCTCCACGTAGACTTTGAGCGGCGGGCCAAAAACGGTAGTATGATCCTCTTCGCCCGGTGTAAAGGCCTCGATGGCGTATTCGTGCATCCCGGTATGTTCGGGTGTAAAGCTTGCCGCCCAACGGTCGTTCTCGAGGAATTTAAACGGCGTCGTCCGGAAATGCCGATTTGTTTCGCGGCGGTATTTCAGCACGGCCGCAATCGGTTTATGGCCGTGGCGGAAAATATCGGCGCTCACTTCGATCGGGTCGCCCAGGATTCCCTTGGCATAAAACCTGCCGCCGTCGATGCAGGGCCGTACGTCTTCGATAATCACGTTTTCTTTGACAATGGGCTTCATGGGTCGCCATCTCCGGGGAATTAGGTCCGCACCGCCGATTTATAATATTTGAGCGAATTCGGTTTGCAGGAACACTCCATGGCAATCGTAAACGGGGCGATTTTGCCGCGATAGCGCAGGTCGAAAAGCTGCGGCACGAGCTGGTTGCGGATATCCTCGGGCGAAAGCGTATTAACGTAAATTTTGGTCCCGCCCTCAAATCCGGCCAGTGTCGTTACCCGCCATTTAATCAGGATATGCCAGGGCAACGGATAAATGGCGTCTAAAGGCTGGTAATACCATTCTTCGTTGCAGGGAATGAAAGGCCCCATGGCGGCATGGATGCCGTGGACAATATCGGAAAATCCGCGTAACTCTTCCGCATGCAGAACCCAGGGAAATGTTTCGGCGCTCTTGGCATAGACCGCCACCGTGGGAAACCGGTGGCCGAAATCCGCGAAGGCGATGGCATGTTCATTTTCGGCAATCACCAGATTATGATAACCGGCGTAATTAACCGTGTTGGCATTGTAAATATTCATATCGTTGCGCGCCAGCTCCACCTCACGCTCGATGGATGTTCCCCATTCGTCAATGGCAACCAGTTGTTTGTGCAGGTGGTCGAACGAGGCCCCGCCCGGCCGCAACCAATTCTGGAACACGCTCACATAGCGGATATAGCGGTTGCCCTCGAATAAATTGTGCAGGGAGCCCACCACAAACTTAAAATACTGGTAATGTTCGTCGGGGGTCATGCTGCCGGAAGAAAACAGGTCGCTTTCGTATTGCGCCGCGGGGTCGTAATGCCGGTCGACCACAATCACCTCGTGGCTGCCGCCGAAAAAGGCATTGGCGATTTCGAGTTTTTCGGTGGCGCTCATGGCGTCTACGGCCTGCCTGCTGTGGCCCTGCAAGAGTAATTTTTTGTTTACTATGGAAAGTACGTGCTCGAGGCCGCGGGGATTTGACAAATAAGAATCGCGCCACCGCGCGGTAGCGTCTGAAAGCCGGTAATCGAAATTGCGCGACCAGTAATCGTAGGACACGATTTCAAAGAGGTTCGGGATGCGCCGGAAGAGCGCCCGGGTACGATACAGTTCGTCGACCGATTGGTGCGATTTCTCGACGTACTGGCCGCCCTCCAGCACGATACGGCTTTTTTCCGGCGGCGTCTCCAGATAATTTTTAAAACAAAAATCGCAATAATCGTCTTCGGTGTGGCGCGCAAGCGGGGTGAGGGTGGCAGGCTTGACATTGGCCAACGGCCGCCCGGCGCGGCCCGGCACGGTCCAGACTTCGTTGGCCGTAAAGGGATTTATCTGCTTGACCGTGCCGTCGGGTTTTTTATTGATGAAATCTTCTTCGCGGATATGGTCCATTGCTTTACCCCTTGTAAATCGTCCCGGCGGCCGCTAAACGATATCGAGTGCGGCGCCGCGCCCGTTTTTTTTCCGTTCCTGCGAAAATTTTTTAATGACCGTGCGATAAAACCCGATGGTTTGCGCCGCGATGCGCGGCCAGCCGAAATAGCGCTCGACCCGCTTGCGGGCGGCGATGGCAAATTTTTTTTGCCGGGCGGGATTATCGAGCAAAACATTGATTTTGTCGGCAAGCGCCGCGGAGTAACCGGCCGAGTCCGCAGGGGTGCAATCACGACGCGAATGCGGCTTCAGGGGCACTAAAAAACCGCAGCTATTATGACCGACAACCTCAACGATCCCACCGACGTTCGAGGCGACCACCGGCGTCCCGCATGCCATGGCCTCCAGATTGGTTATGCCGAACGGTTCGTAAATCGAAGGACAAACAAATACCGTGGCATGCGAATAGAGCTCGATTTTGGCGCTTGGGCTGAGCATTTCCTTGATCCATATAATACGGGCGCCGCGCCGTTGCATACGGGCGACGGCGCCCTCGGTTTCCGCGGCAATTTGGGACGTATCCGGTTCACCGGCGCAGAGCACGATTTGCGCCTGGGATCTTATTTTGTCAATAGCGTTAATAAGATAAATTAGCCCCTTCTGCCGGGTGATCCGGCCAACAAACAGCACAAGAGGTTTGTTCGGATCGATCCCGAACCGGCGGCAGACGGCCGTGGTATGGACGCGCTTGAACTGGCCCAGATCGATACCGTTATGGATCACGGCGATACGTTCGGCCGCAACGCCATAGGCGCCCATAATGTCTTTTTTCATTTCGGCCGATACCGCGATCACGCCGTCGGCCTGCTGATAGGCCGTGCGTTCGATCCAGGCGCTCACCCGGTAGGCGGTGCCGAGCTGCTCCTGCTTCCAGGGGCGGGAAGGCTCCAGCGAATGCGAGGTAAGCACGAGCGGCACGCCATAGAGTTGCCGCGCCAGCAGCCCCGCGAAATGCGAGTACCAGGTGTGACAATGGACAATGTCGATGTCGCGCAGATCGGCGGCCATGGCAAGATTGCGGTCCAGCGCATCCAGCGCTTTTTTAAAACGGGTGTCCGCCAGCGGGGCATTAAACGCGGGCTTAAAGCCCTGCACCGAAAGCCTGCCGCCGCGTTTTTTCTGGTCGCCGAAGCAATGTACGGTAACAGGAACCTTGGCTGCTAACTCTTTTGTCAAGTATTCCACGTGCACGCCCGCCCCGCCGTAAACGTTCGGCGGGTACTCGTTGGTCATGATGCAGACTTTCATATTCGCGGCTCTGGTCCTTTTCGGTGCAGGTGGATGGGTAATATAATTTTAATTATATGATTTAAAACACAAAAAGAAAACAGCATCAGTGCGCGGCGGGTTGGAGCGCAGAAGGCGGAAGGAGGCCTACGGATGGTTTTTGGCCGCGACGCGCGCCAGCAGGGTTTTAAGATCGGAACGGTTTTTAACCGGCGCTAATTCGCGATTGTCAATAAGCAGGTCCACCGGCCCGAAAATGCGCAGTTCGTTTAATTGTTTGGCGTGGCCCCGGGCCTGCGTGCGCAGGGATTCGGAGCGTGTTTGGGCGATGAGCGTATCGAGCGGCACCCCAATGGAATCGCAATCCAAAAACCAGTATGAGCTGCCCGCATGCCGGGCGTATCGTTTAAGGTACGGCAGCAATTTGTCCGGATAAAACCGGGCGATCGCAAGCCAGCGCAGCGCCTCCTCACGACGGTTACGCACGAGGATGTCGTCGGCATTGGCGTCGCCGGAGGGCAGTATCGGCAGCACCGAAAGGCCGGCCGGCCCGGACGCGGAATCGTCCAGAACGGACATGACTTCGGCTATCCCGGCAAAAAGAGGATCGATGTAGAGTACGATTTTTCCAGGGAAAATCTGCCGTTTGTAAAAATAGTTCCCCGGGGCGATATCGTCTTTAAAAACATAGCGGCCGTTTTGCGCCTT
>JAQUMP010000252.1 GCA_028718065.1 Chitinivibrionales bacterium
GTTCTCCTCCAGGTAAATTTGTCCCTCGAGTTCGCTTAACCGCCACAAGATATACTTTTGGTTCGGGTCGTTTTGCGCCAGGGCGCGCAGTTTATGGGCAACTTCCTTTGCGCCGGCAATGGCCTCCTGCTTCTTCTGCTTTGCATCGGCCTGGCTTGAGGCCGCAGCGGCCTCGTTAAACCCGTAGAAGGCGTCCTGCACGAGCGAATCCACATAGGATTGCTGGACATAGCCGTAACAAATTCCGGGAATGCATTTGTCAAGGCGCATAAGCGGCGCTCCCGCCGGGAGCAGCGCTAAAATGACTACGGTGAGGATTGGGAACTTCAGGGTCGTGGCAATCGGCTTCATCGTTTAAACCAAATTTAAAAATTTAAGAAACGACAAAGCGATATCGGACACGTATGCGCCTGCTTTGTCAGAATTAAAATATAGTTCCGTTGAAGTTGGTTTGGCAATCGGGCAATATTTATTTGCTTATGGCGCCCATGAAATTAACCTCTCCAAAGAAAACTAAAACTATTTTTGGACAGGCTTAGCAAAACAATATCTATGAGGAGCCGCCATGGACCAAAAGCAAAGCTGCCTGTTCTGCAAAATCATCAATAAAGAGGTCCCCGCGAAAATCGTTTACGAAGACGAGCGCGCGCTCGCCTTCCACGATATCAACCCGCAGGCACCACTGCATATTTTAGTAATTCCCAAAGCGCACTATTCCGCCCTGCATGATGTCCCGGCCGACAAGTATGCCGTTATTACCGATCTTTTTAATGCGGTTAACAATGTCGTGCGAGAAAACAAATGCGTTGAGAACAGTTATCGGCTGGTGGTCAATTCCGGTCCGGCCGCGGGGCAGGCGGTCTACCATATCCATGTGCATATTTTGTCCGGCCGCGCCCTGAAATGGCCGCCGGGATAGGAAAACCTCATTCAGCCCTTCCCCCGTTACCGAAGGAAGGGCGCAAGAATGAGGGTACTGATCACGGGGAATTTACAAAACCGGACTAAAGGTCCTCATAGAGAACATGCGTGGTCTGGTCTTCGGTATTGAACCAGAAAAAGATCCGGTCCTCCTCGCTCGTAAAGCAATCCTGCAATTTTCTTCGATTTGCACAGGGATAAATTTTTTTGTGCAGTGCAAGCGCCCGCTGAATCATGCGTTGACGTATCTCTTTCTTCCGGATCATACCATCCCTTCTGTTAAGGATTTTTTTGCCGAATCGCAGGGGCAGGCTTTACGCCTGCCCCTGCGAAATTGGAATTTCCGCAATTATTGCATTTGTTTGCGCAAAAACGTCGGTACGTCCATGTCGTCGGCATAATGTTCGATTACGCGCCCCTTGCTCACATACACCTGCGGTTCGGGCCGCATGATTTTATTTTTGAGCAACGTCGCCGGAAAATCGAGCGGCGAAGCGCTTGCGTCGGCGGCATGCACCGGTGCGGCGGCAATCGGTTTTTCGAACTGTTCCGCCGGCGGGACCGCCGTCTGCGGGGCTGCCTCAAAGACCGGCATGGCGTCGTCAACACTCGCTGCGACGGCATGCGGTTCGGCAACCACAACCGGCGCCTTCGCGGATTCGGCCGCGTGGGTCGTCAGCGGCAGCGTAATGGCCATCTGTTCGACCCTGGTTTCCACCGCCGGGCATTTATCCTTTCCCGGCGCCGCGGGCATGACGAACTTGAGTGTCGCGCTTTTTTCCTGCCGGTTCTTTTCGATTTTTTCCTCGCTAAAACCCGTGGCGATCACGGTAACGCGGATCTTGCCGCTCATGGTCGGATCGGTGACCGCGCCGAAAATGATGTTGGTTTCGGTGTCTTCGCCAACGGCATCGTAGATGGTCTGGGTGGCGTCGTTGACATCGTAGAGCGTCATGTCTTCGCCGCCGGTAATGTTAATAAGAATGCCCTTGGCGCCGACAATCGAAACATCGTCTAAAAGCGGGCTGTGGATGGCATTATCGGCCGCGATCACGGCGCGGTTTTCGCCTTCGGCGTAGCCGGTGCCCATGAGCGCGTCGCCCATGCCCTTCATGATGGTCTTTACATCCGCGAAATCGAGGTTGACCAGACCGTGCACCGTAATCAGGTCGGAGATGCCCTTGGTGGCCTGAAAGAGCACGTCGTCGGCGGTTTTAAAGGCGTCGATGAGCGAGGTGGTGCGGTCTACGATCGAAAGCAGTTTCTGGTTGGGAATTACGATAATGGTGTCCACGCAGTTGCGCAGATCGTCGATGCCTTTGCGGGCGTTGCGGTCGCGCACCTTGCCTTCAAACAAAAAGGGCCGGGTAACTATCGCAACTGTCAAGATATCCATTTCGTGGGCGATCTCGGCCACTACGGGCGCGCCGCCCGTGCCCGTGCCGCCGCCCATGCCGGCCGTAATAAAAACCATGTCGGCGCCTTCGAGCGCCGCGGCGATTTTTTCGCGGTCTTCTTCCATGGCCATGCGGCCGATTTCCGGGTTGGCGCCCGCGCCGAGGCCCTTGGTTATTTTTTCGCCGATCTGCATGCGATTGGTGGCGTGGTTGTTGTCCAGCGCCATGGCATCGGTGTTGATGGAAATAAATTCAACGCCGCCCAGCCCGGCCTTGACCATGCGGTTTACCGCATTGCCGCCCGCTCCGCCCACGCCCACGACCTTCATTCTGGCCACTGCATCAAAATTCTCATCAAGCGTAAAAACCATAGAACGCCTCCCCGTGAAAAAGATGTTTATGGAAATTGATATGATTAAAAAAAAGTTTCATGATTTTGTTTTCCCTCACCCCTTGCCCCTCTCCCGCTAACGGGAGAGGGATAAAGGGGCAGGGGTTTAGGGTGAGGGCTAAAAAAACTCCTTTACCCACATTTTCATACGATCGAATATTTTTTTAAAGTTGTCTTCGCCGCCCAGATTGCGTTTGCCCTTTTTGCCCTTGGCGTGTTTCATGGCGTAAATGCACAATCCCACGCCGGTGGAATGCACCGGCGATTTTGCCGCTTCCGTCAAGCCGCCGAAGCCGGTGGGAATGCCGAGCTTTACCGGCATTTCAAAAACCTTTTCCGCCAGTTCGAGCACGCCCTCCATGAGAGCGCAGCCGCCGGTAAGGACCACGCCGGCGCCGAGCATCTCGGCGTATTCGGTGCGCTTGATTTCGCGCAGGACCAGCGACAAAATTTCCTCCATGCGCGGTTCGATGATGGAGGACAACACGGCCCGGCTCACTTCGCGCTGCTCCCGGCCGCCCACGCCGGGCACGTTGATAAATTCGTCGTGCTTTACATAAAGAGAATAGGCGCAGCCGTATTGTTTTTTAATTTCTTCGGCGCGCTCGATGGGCGTGCGGATGCCGATGGCGATATCGCTGGTCACGTTCTTGCCGCCCAGCGCGACCACGGCGGTATGCCGGATGCTTTCGTCAAAATAAATGGCGATGTCGGTGGTGCCGCCGCCCATGTCCACCAGCGCCACGCCCAGCTCTTTTTCGTCTTTTTCAAGCACCGCATAACTGGAGGCCAGCGGCTCCAGCACCAGGTCCGCGATTTTAAACCCGGCCTTTTCCACGCTTTTGTAAATATTCTGGGCGCTGGTTACCGCGCCGGTAATGATATGCACCTGCGTTTCCAGGCGCACGCCGCTCATGCCGATGGGCTCCTTGATGCCGCGCTGCTCGTCCACGATGAATTCCTGCGGGATCACATGCAGGATTTCGCGGTCCATGGGGATCGATACGGCCTTGGCCGCGTCGATGGCGCGCACAACGTCAAGCTCGTTGATTTCGTGGTCGTCGCGCGAAATCGCCACCACGCCCTTGGAGTTAATGGCGCGGATATGGTCCCCGGCAATGCCCACGTATACCGAATCAACGTCCACCCCAGCCATAAGCTCGGCCTCCTCCACCGCCTTCTGGATGGAATGCACGGTCTTGTCGATGTTAACCACCACGCCTTTGCGCAGGCCGTCGGAGGTGCTCACCCCCACGCCGATTATTTTAAGCTCGCCGCTGGTTGCGTCAAGCTCCGAAATAATGCAGGCGATCTTGGTGGTCCCGATGTCAAGCCCAACAAAAACATTGTCGTCCATGCTGCCTCCTTAAATGCCGTTCTCGTCCCGCCGGAAAATCGGACGGGTTTCTATGAGTCAATTAACAAACGCTAAATTATCGTAGCACAGATTAATCGTCTCGCCGCCGCCGGGCCGTGAGCGCAGGGCTTCCAGGACCTGCCCGAGCTGCGCGACTTTTTGGCCGGGCAGGCTGCGCGGCAGTTCGATCACGGCGTCAATGCCGTCGAGCACCACGCGCATGCTGCTTGCCCCGCAATCGATCTGCGCGATGCGCCGCGAAAGCGCTGAATCCGCGGCCGAGATCTGCCCTAAAAACTGCCGTACCGGCGCAATGATCTCGGGCGCCAGCCGCAACGCGGCGCCCTGGCGTGGCGCCGGCAGGCCGGTGAGCAGCGGCAGATTCAAATAAGCCCCGCGCGTGAGGGGCAGCAACATTCCTTCTTCGTCAACCTGATACACCGCGCCCAGGCCGACCAGGGCAAACGGCGTGCGTTCCACCACCCGCACCACTAAGCAATCGGGCCAGCGCCGACCGACAAACGCCGATTTTACCCATGCCAGTTTTTCGATGCGGTTTTTAATCCGGCCAACATCCACGTCTACCATGCGGGTGCCGGGCAAAAGATGCGCCTCCTGCATGATCTGCTTTGAACTTATGTGACTCCCATGGGTTATAACGGCCCGCGAAACCATAAAACGTTTCGAAGTGCCGACCCAATGCCACGCGGTCGCGGCCGAGCCGATTGCCGCCGTCAGCACGATTGCGCTTACGGCCCAGAGCGCGGCGGTCCGCGCAAAAAAACGCCCCACGCTGCCGGCATTGCTTGACAATCGACGCTGCCGCTGCGTGCGCAAGGTGCGCCGATTTGCCCCGATACGTTTACTCATGGGCAATCGCCTCCAGAATTGTTTTGGCGCATGCCCCGATATCGCCGGCGCCCATGCATAGGACAACATCACCTTCCCGTACCAAGGGAACTATGGTTTCCGGCAGCCTTTTTTTATCGGCCACATACAGGGCATGGCGATGAGCGCGCCGCGCCAGCAGGTCCACGATCGCCTCGGCGCTCACGCCGGCGATCGGCTCCTCGCGCGCCTTGTAAATGTCGGTGACGATGGCGATATCGGCGGCCATTAAGCTCTCGGCAAAATCCTCCAGGAAATCGCGCGTACGGGTGTAGAGGTGCGGCTGAAACACCGCGATAATGCGTTTAAAGCCGCTGGTTTTACTTGCGGCAATAGTCGCGCTTATTTCGCTGGGATGGTGCGCGTAATCGTCGATCACGGTCACGCCGCGCCGTTGTCCCGAAATTTCAAAACGCCGCTGCACGCCGGAAAATGCGGTTATGGCCGCGGCGACCGTTTCCAGGGGCAGGCCCAATTCACAGGCCACGGCAATGGCGGCCAGGGCATTGCGCACATTGTGCAGGCCCGGCACGGAAAGCGCGACCTGCGCCAATATAGTTTCTTTACGCCGTGCGACAAACCCGGGAAGCCCGTTTTTAAATTCGATGTTTTCGGCGCGATAATCGGCCGCCGGGTCCAGGCCGTAGGTAATGATGGAACAGCGCAAGGTCGGCAACACGCGCCGCACGCCCGGGTCGTCTATGCAAACAACGGCGGCCCCGTAAAACGGTATGGCGTTAGTAAAGGTCGCGAAGGTCTGTTCGATTTCCGCCAGGTTGCGATAACAGTCCAGATGGTCGGCCTCTATATTCGTGATCAGGGACAGACAGGGGG
>JAQUMP010000253.1 GCA_028718065.1 Chitinivibrionales bacterium
AATGGCGTCGTCATAGGAGCCGATTTGCAGGTAGAGCTTGCCGGTGGATAAATTATCGGCCACTTTCTGGGCATTGCGCTTGTCGCTATCGCCTTTTTTGGAGGAAGCTCCGGCGGTTTTGATTTTGGAGGCCATTGCCTTCCCGAAAGTTTCTTGTTTTTTGTCAATATTGTCCGCTTTAGAAACGGGGAGGGGGTTTGGAGGTTTTTCCGGCGCGATTTCCTGCGGCGCTGCCGCCGCAGCAGGGGCGGCAATTTCGGGCGCCTTTTCCTGGGCGGGCAACGGCTTGACCTCCGGCAATTTTGGCTGCTGCAGCGGCGCGGTAATTTCCGCCGGAACGGCCGGGTGGGGCATGTAATTCTTTTTGGATAGAAAGACGACCGCGATCCCCATGCCGATTAAAACAATGGGCGCCGTAATCATGAAAACAATGAGCAGGGTGCGCGCAAGCGGTGAAGCGGCCTTATTTATTCTGAGCTGCGTACCGCAGCGCATGCAGAAATTGGCCTTTTTATAGTTTTTTGCGCCGCAATTAAAACAAAATATGCCGTTGCCAACCGCTTCGGATTGCGTTGACGTCGCACCGTTTTTCACCTGCGGCGGCATGGCTTTTTCCGAAGATGTAAACTGTACCGGGGCCGCTTCGGCAATCTCGGGTTCTTCCGGATAGGCAACCTCCGGTTCATTGCCCTGCGGCACAGGCATTTCGGCCAAATCGAAGTGCCCTTCCGCATTTTCCATCGGCTCGGAGGGCGGCGCCGGTGCGGCGACGGGCCCATCGAACATGATGCTGTCCTGCGCAGGCGGACTTTCCGCCGGAATATCCTCGGATTCGATTTTATCATCCGTCAACTCTAAAAATTCCTGGGTCAGGGGCGCCGGCGGACTGTTTTCGGCGGGGACTTCCGTGGCTTTGGGCTTGGCAGGAGCTCGGGCGCTATCCAAAGCATTTTGGACCGGAGCAGGCGGTTGCGCGGATTCAAACGATTGGAAATCCTTGTTCGTCAATAACAAGGCGGTATCGCACTCGTATTTTATTTCCTCGACATTACCGGGATCCAGGTCGAGAGCGGCAAGCGGCAGCAGGCTTTTATTTTTCGTGACCCACCGCGCGGCCTCCTCATTTGCCGGGGCGTCCAGGTTGTACTTTTGGAACAGGATCATTTCGCCGATGCCGGTAATAAGATTGGCGAGGGGCGTGTCCGCGTTCCAGATGTGCCTAATGTCAATAACACCTTCGGCTATATTGGGATGAAAAACCGGGGACAACCCTTTGCAAAGGGGAGGCGCGGCCGGATAGTCCGGCCCAAGGACTATTTCTACAAAATGAATATCGTGCGACTCGATCGAATTTCCGTTCTTCCAGAGGCCGTCGAGCATGTACCGCAGATGATATTTGTCCGGCGGAACGCCGGCAATTTCCATGATGCTTATATGTTCATGACTTCTGAAGATCTTTACGATACTTTCAAAATCCGAGGCAAGCCGCTCCCGATGGTCGGTGTCGTCCTGCCCGGCGGTGGGTTCTTTTTTTCCCTTGAAAGGATTTACCATGTGCATTTCCCCGAGTTTTTTTTTAGAGCAGGATGATGGAAAAAGCCAAGCATGATTTTTTGCGCCGGACACTGTCATGGAAAGACATGGGAATGCCTATACCGAAATATAATTAAAATAAATTGATTTTTCCGATTAATCTGGAGGATAGTAACTATGGGCAGGCAAAGCGTGCGATAAGAGCCTCGGCAACCCGGATTCCATCGAGAGAGGCGGACATGATCCCGCCCGCATATCCCGCGCCTTCGCCCGCCGGATAAAGGCCGCCAAGAGAACTCTGGAAATTTTCTCCCCGGAGAATCCTTACCGGACACGAACTGCGCGTTTCTACACCGGTAAGCACGGCTTCGGGCAGGTCAAACCCCGGCGTCTGACGCGCAAAGGCCGGCAGGGCCAGCCGCAGCGTATCGCAAACGTAACGAGGCAAGCATGCGTCAAGATTTGCCGGCACAACCCCGGGCCGGTAGGTCGGCGCTACTTCGCCGAATTTCTGCGTTGGCCTGCTAGCCAAAAAGTCCACCAAAAGCTGGGCAGGAGCTTTATAGGATTGCCCGCCGGCCAAAAACGCGGCATTTTCCCACCGGTTCTGAAATGCAAATCCCGCCAGCGGGTGACTGTCCCCAAAATCCTCCGGGCCCACATTTACCAGGAGCGCGGCATTGCCGTTTGCACCGTTGCGTGCGGCAAGGCTCATGCCGTTGGTAACCACGCCCCCGCGGTGCGAGCTCGCAGCAATGACCGCTCCCCCCGGACACATGCAAAAGGTATAGGCGCTGCGGCCACCCGGCGCATGATAGGCCATTTTATAGTCGGCCGCGCCCAGGCGCTCGTGGCCCGCAAAAATTCCGAAGCGGCATTCGTTAAGCAGGCGCTGCGGGTGTTCGATGCGCACGCCGATGGAAAAGGGTTTTGCAGCCATGACAACGCCATTTTCATGCAGCATGCCGAAGGTATCCCGCGCGCTGTGGCCCACGGCAAAAACGACAACTTGACATTCAAGAATATCGCTCCAATTGATTTCCAGGCCTGCAACGGCGGCGTCCCGCAGGCGTAGGCCCGTGGCCCGGTTTAAAAACCGTACGTCACCGCCCAAAAGTTTGATGGTTTCCCGCAGACCCCGTACCACAAGGCGCAACCGGTCGCTGCCGATGTGCGGCTTGCCGGAAGTAAGGATGCCCTCAGGCGCGCCGGCCATGACTAATTCATCCAGGATTTTGCGGCAGCGGGTGTCGTTGATAAGCGTGGTGAGCTTGCCATCGGAGAATGTTCCGGCCCCGCCTTCGCCGAACTGGGCGTTTGAATTTTCGTCCAAAACTCCGTCTTGCCAAAACCGTTCCACATCGCGGCAGCGCTCTTCCACGGCTTTGCCCTGCTCAAGAATTATGGGCCGATACCCTGCCTGCGCTAAGATCAGCCCTGCAAAAAGCCCGGCCGGCCCGCTGCCGACAATTACGGGGCGACCCTTGAGCAATTCTTTGCCCGGCTTTACCGGATGGTAGGCTTCGTCAGGTGATTGAATGATACGGCAGCCGCGTTTTTCTCCCGGCAATTTACGTTCATTTGATACGGTCGCATCCACGGTGTAGATCAGGCGGATACTGCTTTTTTTGCGGGCGTCAACGGCCTGGCGCCTTATTTCCCATGAAATAATTTCCCGCAAGGGAACGTGCAACGCTTTGGCGATCGCGTTCGGCAGGCAATCGTTTTTATGGTCGAGCGGCAGCTTAATTTCAAAAATGCGCAGCATGCAATTATTTTCCCGCGGCGGCAAGCCCGGCTGCAAAACCGCTGCTCCAGGCCCATTGCAGATTGTACCCGCCGCAGTCGCCGGTAATATCGAGCACTTCCCCGGCGGCAAAAAGTCCCTTTACAAGAAACGACTCCATGCTTGCCGATGAAAATTCGCTGGTTAGGGCGCCACCGGCCATGGCCTGGGCGTCGTTCCAGGAGAGGCTGCCGCAAATTTCAAAAACCCATTGCTTAAGACATTGGATGATATTTTTTATTTGAACTTTTGTGGCCGATGCGGCAGCCTGGCGCAGATCCTCTATTCCCGCCTGGTGTAAAATCACGGGGACCAGGCGTTTATGGACCAGGCCGACCAGAATAAAATCCAAGGGCGCTTCGGGACGTGAAATAATCCTTTTGTCAAGTTCGGCCGCGAGTTGCGCATCGCTCCAATCCGGAAAAAGGTCCACCGTAAAGCACGCCGGCCAATGCGCCTGCAGCGCGCGGCCCGCGCTTTGGCTGAGCTGAATTATGGGCGGGCCGGAAAGTCCATAATCGGTAAAAAGGAGTTCGCCCTTCTCCTCGCCCGATTTTTCGCCGCCGCATTTGAGCCGCACCGTTGCATTAACTTTGAGCCCCTTTATCCGGCGGGTGCAATGCCCGGTAGTTTTAAGCGGCACCAGCGCCGGGAAAACCGGCGTGAGGGTATGCCCGAGCTTTTCGAGCAGGGCCATTGCGCTTCCCGATCCGCCCAGATGCGGCGCAGCCGCGCCGCCGCCAGCCACGATCACGCGGTCGGCGCTCAGGGCTCCTGTTGACAAATGCACATCAAAGCGGTTGTTGCGGCGGACAATATTCACGACCGGCGTCTCGACTTTTATTAAAACCTTGCACCGGGTCATTTCGTAGCGCAATATATCGAGTACCGCGGAGGCCTGGCCCGTTAACGGAAAAATCCGCCCGGCTTCCTCCACCACGGTACAGAGGCCGAGTGCGTTAAAAAAATCGAGCGTCTTTTTTACCGGAAACCGGCGCAGCGTCGCGTCGGCAAAGGCCGGGTCGGCGCCATGATAATTTTTTATTGAACAGTCAATATTGGAAAGGTTGCAGCGGCCATTGCCAGTGGCCAGCAGTTTTTTTCCCACGCGCTCCTGGCGCTCCAGCAGCGTCACCTGCGCGCCGGCCCGCGCCGCCACGATCGCGGCCATCATGCCCGACGCACCGCCGCCGATTATGGCAATGAGTAAAGGTTTGGTCATACCTTGCAAAATAGGTTTACCCCTAATTTAAGAGCAACAAAAAGTCTGTAGTATCAGGCGAAAAAACTACCGATTTTTTATTTTCGGGGAAACGGCTCTTCCCCTCTTCTGGTCGCCAAAGGCGCCTTACGACCGGAAAAATGCTTGTTGGGAGAACCGACCGTTGCAGGCCGACGCGCAAAGCGCGATATACCGCATTTTCCCGGTCGGGCGCTCAGATGGCTCCCGGCAGAGGGAAAAGGCCATTTCCCCGAACAGGTATGAATTATTTTTATTTCTCAATGAACCATCCTAACAAATTTGCCGCCCCGCCGGTAATTCATCTTAAAGCCGCCCGCGGCTTTCGCCATCCCTGGATTTTTTCCAAGATGGTCACCTTTCCCCGCAAGCCGCTTGACGCGGGAACTATCGTTGAAATCCGGTCGAAAACCAATGAATTTATCGCCTGGGGCACGTGGCATCCGGGCCAGATGATCGCGCTGCGCGTTCTTTCGGAAGACAAGGAGCAACCAATTACCGAGGCGTTTGTCCGCCGCCGCCTGGAACGCGCTAAAAAATTGCGCGAAGATATTCTTGATCTGCCGCAACAAGGCGACTCATACCGTTTGGTGCATGCCGAAGCCGACGGCCTGAGTGGAATTATTATCGATAAATTGGGCGACGTGCTGGTGATTGAGCCCTTTTCCGCTGGCGTTCTGAGTTTAGGCCCCATGATCGTTTCCGCTTTAAAAATCCTTTATCCCGGCTGCCGGATCGGTTTTCGCCCGGCGCCAAAAGTAGAGGCCCGCGAAAACGTAACGTTCGCGCCATTGCTCAGTACCTGGCCACTGCCCGAAAAAACGTTTATAACCGAAAACGAATTGCGCTACGAAATAGATTTTTGCACCGGACATAAAACCGGCTTTTTCCTTGACCAGCACGAAAACCGCCTTTTTGTTTCGGAGTTGGCCCGGGAGGCGACGGTCCTGGACCTTTGCTGCTATACCGGTGGTTTCGCGCTTTCGGCCCTGCGCGGCGGGGCGACCGATGTGATTGCGGTCGACCTCGACGAAAAGGCGCTCGTAACGGCTGAGGTCAACGCCGCTCTCAACGGTTTTCCCCGGCAAGGGCAAGCCTGCCGGTTTGTGCATGAGAACGCTTTTGACTATTTGCGAAAGGCCCATGAGGAGCGCCGGACGTGGAATATCGTGATCGTCGATCCGGCCAAACTCGCTTCTG
>JAQUMP010000254.1 GCA_028718065.1 Chitinivibrionales bacterium
TTTCTGGGAATCGGTCTGGGCGAGGCGGCCGGCCCCGGCTTGCTGGGCGCGTTCCAATTTAAGGGCCTGCAGATGATTTACGGCATCGCCACGCTCATCAGCGTGGCGCTATTCTTGCTTCTTGCCCGCAGTAAACCGCCCACGCCGCCCGGCCCGCCGCAGGACGAAGTGCGCGCGCTGGTGCTGGACGGCTTTAAAAAAATGCTTAAACAGCGCGAGGTGTATCTGCTCTCCTTTGCGCTTTTCATCGGCAGCGGGATCGTGAACGCCGTGTTCACCCTCATCGACGGCCTGGGCGGCGAGAAGGGGCTTACCATAAATCAAGGCGTCACCCTTACCATCGTTTTGCTGGGCGCGGGCATCATCGGCAGCATCGTTTTGCCCGTGGTTTCGGACGCCATTCGTCAACGCAAAACGATCATACTCCTCGGCATATTCGGCGCCGTGCCCGCCACGCTGTGCCTGGCCCTGGGAAAAGGATTTACTTTTGAGATAGGCTGCTTCTTTCTTTTGGGGTTCTGCATTACCGGCGTAACGCCCGTGGCGTATCAGTACGGCGCCGAAATCACTCATCCGGCCCCCGAAGGCGCCAGCAACGGCATTTTCGCCGTGGTGGTCCAGGCCTCGGGTTTGCTGATTGTGCTCATGGACAGCCTTAAAGGCGCCTTCCACAATTCGTATCTTCCCTCGCTTGTGGGGCTGGCGGTTATGATTGGTGCAAGCGGCTTCTTTTTTTTGGCAGCAAAAGAATCGCCGGAAATGCACCGGCGGCAGGCAGAGCGCCGCCATGCGGTCTGAAGTTGCAATCGGTCAACGCTGGATCAGCAATGCCGAACCCGAACTGGGGCTCGGCCTGATTGCATTTGTAGACAAACGATATATAGACGTTACCTTTCCCACCCATAAAACCCGGCGGCGCTATGCCGCGGCGTCGGCCCCGCTGCAGCGCATAATCTTTAAGCCGGGCGATTCCATTCAGGACGCCGAAGGCCGACAATATCGCGTCACGGCCTTGTTCGTGGATGAAAAAGCGCATCTGGTAAACTACCGTTGCGGCGCCGTCAGCCTTTCGGAAACCACCATCGCCGATACCGCCAAAGTATTGGAACCCCTGCAACGCCTGTTTCACGGAATTGTCTCCGCTCCCGAAGAGTTCGACCTGCGCCTGGACCTGCTGGATTTTAAAGCGGCCCTGCTGAGCTCGCCGCTGCGCGGATTTGTGGGGGGCCGCATCGATCTGCTGCCGCACCAGATCGGCATTGCCCGAACGATCGTTTCCCGGCCGATCGTGCGCGCCCTGCTGGCCGATGAGACCGGCCTGGGCAAAACGATCGAGGCCTGTCTGATTCTGCACCGGCTTTTATTGTGCAACCGGGTCCGCCGCGTGTTGATTGTGGCGCCGGAGGCGCTCGTGTACCAGTGGTTCGTGGAATTGCTGCGGCGCTTTAATCTGGTTTTCAGGATATTTTCGCCTGATTATTGCCGCTCCTTAGGCAACGATGCCGATCCCTTTACCGGCGACCAGCTCGGCATCTGCGGCATGGACCTCCTGTCAACCAACGCCGCCATAGCCGCCCGGGCGCAAACGGCCGGCTGGGACCTGATTGTAATAGACGAAGCCCATCACATTAGTCAAGATGGGCCCTTGTATGCGATGGTCAAACAATTATCCATGAACGCCAAAGGCGTGCTGCTTTTAACGGCCACGCCGGAGCAGCTCGGCCGCCGGGACCATTTTGCGCGCCTGCAGCTCCTTGACCCGGAGCGATACGGCACGTATGAAGACTACGAGCACGAAACCAAAACGTACGGAGCCCTTATCGATTTAATCAAAAAATCCGCGGCCGCCGGAAAACCCGGGGGCGCCGCCAGGGAGCTTTCCGAACAAGTCATTACGGTGCCGCCGGATCTGCCGGGAACGCCCTTGACCGGCGCGCACATGCCGCAAACTCTTTCGGTCGCGCAGCTCATCGATATTTTCGGCACCGGGCGCACCGTCTTCCGCACGACCCGGCGCACCATTGCCGGTTTCCCGCGGCGTAAAGTTATCATTACCCCGCTCGCAGGAACGAAAAAAACATCCGCCTGTTTTTACGAAGAATTCCGCCAGGACAACGGGGCGGGCGCAAACGCTCCCTTTGCGCCGGACCAGGACGATCCGCGCATACGCTGGCTTGTAAATCTGATAAAAACAACCAAGCGGGAAAAACTGCTGGTCATCTGCACGACCAAGGAAAAAGCCATTGCCGTCCGGGAAGCGCTGGTCAAGCAAAGCAAAATAGAAATCGCCCTGTTCCACGAATCCATGACGATTCTGCAGCGCGACCGCAGCGCCGCCTGGTTTGGGGAGGACGAGGGCGCGCGCATGCTGATTTGCAGCGAAATCGGGAGCGAAGGCCGGAATTTCCAGTTTTGCCATCATCTGGCGCTCTTTGACCTGCCGCTGGATCCCGAGCTCACCGAGCAGCGCATCGGGCGGCTGGACCGCATCGGTCAACACGAGGTCATTCACCTGCACATCCCCTTTGTCGTCGGCACGCCCCAGGAAAAGTTGTGCCGCTGGTACCAGGAAGGCCTGGACGCCTTTGTTAAAAATGTCCCGGCGGCCGGGCGGGTGTTCGAAACGCAAAAAGAAGAACTGCTGAGCCATTGTACCGATATGTCAATTAACGCGGATGCGTTCGCTGAATTTTTGCGGCGCACCCGCGCGCTGGCCGCCGAACTTTCGGCGGCCGAGCTCGCCCCACGCGACCGCCTTTTTGAGTTGCACTCCGGCAGCGCGGCGCAATCGGAAGAAATTATTAAGGCCGTCCGTGCGCTCGACGCAGGAGGCGAAACCGAACGGATCATGCTGCGGCTTTTTAAGCAGTACGGGATCGGCGTTGACGATGCAGGCGCTAAGAAATATGGGCTCATTACCCACACCGTAACGGACCACGCTTTCCCTTTGCCAAGAAACGATCAGCCCTGCGTTACCTTCGATCGCCAAACCGCGCTCGGCCGGGAAGACATTGAGTTTTTAACGATCGACCACCCTATGGTAAGCGATGCCCTTGAAGTCTTTCTGGCTTCGGGCGCCGGTACGTCGCTGGTATCGGTTTGGGAGGATGCCGCCGTAAACGAGATATTGCTGGAAACGATCTTTGTGCTCGAATGCATTGCGCCGGAGGATTTTGCCGTGCACCGTTATCTGCCGCCGACGCCGATTCGCCTGGTTGTTAACAAGGCAGAGCGCAATGTCACCCGGGAATATCCGCGGTATCGGCTGCGGGCCGCCGCGTCGCAAGGATCAATGGCTTTTTTGCATGATGTGCAGGATGCGCTCAAACCCCTTATCACGCGCCTGCTCGAAACGAGCGCCGGACTGGCCTCCGCCCTGGCCGAAAAACGCATCGCCGCGGCATTGGTGGAAATGCGCACGCTCTTAGAGGTTGAATCGGCGCGGGCGCGGTCTTTACAGGAGCGACAAACCACGCTTGTTAAAGCTTCCCTGGCGCGCCTCGCCTCGGAAAAAATCGCGTTGGAAGATTATTTGTCTAAATCCCGGCTGCGGCTTGATGCCGTCCGCCTCATCCGGCGCGGAGGGCATGATCTCAGCTAAAAATCGGGCCCGCGTTTTCCGGCATACGCGGCCTTGAGGCGGTTGTCGGAAGAACTTTTTTTTCTGCGGATTACACGCGGGGCGACACTGTCGGTAATTTTTTTCAGGGCGCTTCTGCCCGCACGCCATTCTTCCCATGTCCAGAAAGTTTTTAGTTCAGTTTTTTGAGGGGTTTTCATTGATTTTATCACCGCGCCAGGACCAGTTTCCGGGAAATCGCGTTTCCGTTCTTGACAAAATAAACTCCCGGCGCACGTTGCGCCGAACATGCCTGCAAGCTGTTAACGCCGTAAAAACGGCCGATGGTTTTCCCCTGTAAATTAAGGAGCACGGTCTCGCGAGCGCCGCCCATGAGAGGTCGCGCCGAAGCGATTTTGGATTTTACCGCGGTGAGGGGCGTAAAGGCAGGCATAATGCCCGTGGTGGCATAGGCTTTCCAGATGTCGGCAAAGTGCTGGTTGGGCAGCCAGATATAGGGTCGCGGATCGGTGTAGGATGCGCGGGGAGCGGTGACAACATTAATCATGCGCTGCTCATTGCCCCACGGCGCGGTATTGGTGTTTAAGACCACATCGTAGGTGCCCAGCCATCCGGCATTGTTTTGCCAACTGGGCATTACGGCCATCGTCGTGGTCGGCGGCACCAGCGGCAGGCGCAGGCTAAAAACATCCTGCAACCAGAGGCTGATAATATTGGCGTCTTTGTCGCCGCCGTGGTATTGGCCCACATGCGCGACCACGGTCATCGGAGCCTTAAGCGCCGTCGCCTGCCGGCTGCGCGCCAGCGTATCGTGGGTGTAATTAGGGGTAAAAACGCCTTCGACATTTGTTGTCAAAGAAGAAAATGCGTCCGATCCCTGGGACGAAAGGAACAGGTGCGGCACACCCACCGGCGGCATCCAGGGTATGTCGTCGATCTCATGCAGCGACACCACCGCCAGGGTACGAGTGGCAAAATTCGGCTCTGCCGACAAGCGGCTCACGGTGGCGGCCGTCGCCGAAAATCCATAAAAGCAGATGCAGGCGTACTGGATTTCCGGATGGGCGGGCAGAATCACGGAGGCTTTGCTCAGGACCAAAAGGATTCGCGCGACCCCGGTTTCGGGGGTTATCAATTTTGTGGAGCCCCCCGGCATCACGCCGCCAAAATCGATCATCATGCAGTTATACTCGGCGGCAACCGCCCGCCAGTTCGGCATGTCGCTAAAGGTCACGTTATAATCAAATATCATGACCGCCCGGACCGGCTTGTTTACATCCGGAATATAGGCCGGGCAGGTCTGGCTGTCTTCGCCGGCCGTAAGGGTGGTAATGCCGCCGTTCCACGCCAGGCACCAGGCCGGCAGGGCCGTCGCGCCTACCAGCAAAAACATTGCTATGAACAAACGAATGATTTCGCCGCTTGTGCGGAGCAATAAATCCGATACTATTGCAAACGACCGTTTCATGCTGACTCCTTTTTGCCTATTTGAACGGTTTATAAAAATATCCTGTTTTTGAAAATAATTTGTCCCATTCATTCCGGGGGAAAATGCGCAGCACCGGGGGATTAAGCGGGAGAGGTTGCCGTTTTATTTGTCATGCGGGAATGCTATTTTTAACACATGACCGCCATTTCCCCCTATCTCAGCCGTAAAATCGCGATTCTCTCCTTTGTTTCCATCATCCTGGTTGTTTTTATCCACGCTAAAACCGTTGATTTTATAGCGCCCACCGGCAGCCATTTTTATGCAGTTAATTTCTTAATTCAGAATTTTATCATTGAATGCATTGCCCGAATAGCCGTACCGCTTTTCTTTGCTTTTTCGGGATTCCTTTTTTTTGCCACGCTCACGCCGACGCCTGCCGGATTTAAAAAAAAGCTCTCTTCACGCTTAAGAACGCTGGTTGTTCCGTATCTGCTCTGGAACTGCATGGGCCTGCTTTTGCTTCTTGTCCTGCAAAGCATGCATGGGAACGTTTCATTCTCCGGCGAAAAACTTATTCGCAGTTATACCATCGTTGATTTTCTCGGCCGTATCTATCCGCATCCGGTGCAGTTTCAGTTCTGGTTCCTGCTCGATCTGGCGGTCTATTTTATTGCTTCGCCGCTGCTCTATGTTCTGCTTAAGCTCACCGGGCCGGTTGT
>JAQUMP010000255.1 GCA_028718065.1 Chitinivibrionales bacterium
CAGGCCGCGCCGAGGACCATTTTGATGGCGGCGATTTCGTCTTCGGCCTGCTCCACCACAATGTTAAAGTGTCCGGCATAGCGGGCGATGTTTTCCATGATGGTGGTGGAAGGCGTCATGGGATAGGCCGAATAAAATTTAACCCCGGCGCTGATCGCGCCGAGCGCGACGGCCTCGTTGCCGTCCATGATAAGTTGCCCCAAGTCAACCGAGCATTCGGTTCTAAAAATGTCGTTTTTAAAATTGGTCGCGGCAAAATCATAGCCCGCCGTGGCCGCGCGCAGGTTGATAGCAACCGTCTCCGTCCCTTTTTGATTAAACGAGCGCGTGAGCACGGCGGCCACGTTTTTAAAATCGATCTTGAGCAGTCCCGCCAGCACGCCGCAGGCCACGGAATTTACAAACAGTTCTTTGCCGCCGGTATTTTTGGCCAGGGCATAGAGCGGCACGTTAAAATAGGCGGGATGATCTTCGGTGAGCGCGAACTTTTCTTTGTCAACGATCATAATGCCGTCCGGCGCCAGGTCGCCGCGGTGCAGTTCCGTGCTTTGCTTGTCGAGCGCCACGATAATATCGCATTTGTCATGAGGTGCGTTCGGCATTGCCGAGGCGGAGGAACGCACCTGAAAAAAATTGTTCCCGCCGCGCACGCGCGACATGTAATCCTGGTGGGCGAAAACGGCGCGCCCGCACAGTTTAAAAATCCGGCAGAGCGCCGCGCCCACGGTCTGCATTCCCTGGCCTGCCTGACCGGCGATACGGATATTGATTTCGGGTTTCATTGTCGGTTTGATACCTCGTTGCTGGTTATTAACCCAATCCGGAAATAGGTTTTGCGCTTTAATTATCAAATAATAAATTTAATACCGAACAGTAAGCATCATTTAAATCTGCAATATTTATGCCAACACTGCTCACTTCGAAAGCCATTTTTTTGTTTAGTTTGATTTAGCATTTTTGCAAAACGCCTATACGAATTTGATAAAATCCAATTCATCAGATTGTTTTGCCGACTGTTTTTGGTGATTAAATCCCACGGCATGGGACTTGCTTTTTTAATGGCATATCTTCCAATTAAAGGAGTTTTTATGAATGTCGGAATTATCGGATCGGGTGATGTCGGCAGAGCGCTGGGAAAAGGATTGCTTGACCTGGGTTATTTTGTAAAGATCGGTTCGCGTGAGCCCGCAAGTGAAAAAATCAAAGCCTGGCTTGCGGAAGTCGGCAGTAATGCCTCGTCCGGCACTTTTGAGGAGGCCGCACGTTTCGGCGACGTCGCCATTCTGGCCACGCTCTGGAGCGGCGCCGAAAACGCCCTGACCCTTGCCGGACCTCAAAATTTAAAAGACAAGGTCGTCATCGATGTTACCAACCCGCTTATATTTTCCAAAAACGGCCCGCCCGGACTGGCGCTCGGCTTCACCGATTCGGCCGGTGAGCAGGTCCAGCGCCGGCTCAAAGATGCGCGTGTAGTCAAGGCCTTCAATACGGTGGGATTTTCCCACATGGTCAACCCGCAGTTTCCGGGTGGACCGCCGGACATGTTCATCTGCGGCAACGACGCCCACGCCAAAAAGGTCGTCACGCTTTTTTGCAAGGCCTTCGGCTGGGGTGTGGTTGACATGGGCGACATCACCGCCGCGCGCCTGATAGAACCCCTGGCGCTTGTTTGGATCACCTATGGCGTCCACGCCAAATCGTGGAACCATGCCTTTAAATTGTTGCGTAAATAGTGCTTTCAGCCGCTTTCGGCGCCAAAAAATCGCCGCCGGCAGATAGCATGCTCTCTTTTCAGCTCGGTTTTTACCCCTTTCTCCGATAGGAGAAAGGGGCAGGGGATAGAGGTCAAACGGAGATAGAGGCCTGCTTTTCTTCACTTTCCTGTTTATGCTCGTTCATCACCCGCAGCGATTTAATCACGCGCGGCGTAATGCGTTTTGGCAGCCGGTCAACGCGGCCTACGTGGAATTTATTTTGCAGAAAGGCTGCCAGTGTTTTACGCCTTCCGACCGCGTCCTGCGCGCGCGATACCCGGCCCCATAAATAGGCGATCAGGTTGCGCTGTTTGGGCGAGGCATAGAGTTGCGCCTGCAGGCCCGGCGTATTATCAATCATTTTTTGCAGTATGGTGATAAAATCAGACGCTTGCTCAAAAGAGAGTTCCTTGCTTGATTTTATGGGGGTATTGTCCGGCAAGCTGTAGGCGGAAAGCAGGTCCCGGTAGTCTTCGTCGGCCAGATGCAGGGCGCTCTTTAATACATGGATCAGTGTTATCTGTCGCAGGGTAGGCATTTGTCGCCCCCTTCATTAAGCCCATCTTCTCTATTCCTTTATATTACGCACTAACCCCGCGGATCGTGCAAGCGGCAAGGTAGAGGGGCGTAACAATAATATTCTTGTACCGGGCGCAGTTTTCGAGCGCGAGACGGATGCCATATTTGGATTTATGTTCAGACATAAAAACGGACATGCTTTGCATCGATCCCCGCCGCCCCGACTTGACCTCCAGGGGAACAATGTCCGCGCCGTTTTGTATGAGATAATCGACTTCGGCATTGCTTGAGTGTGTTTCCCGGTGCCAATAAAATAATTGTGCGGCGCTATTTGAGGCGCCCGCGGCGCAGAGTTCCAATCCGGCAAAAACCTCCGCGATGCTTCCTTTGTTGACGAATGCTACCAGCGGATCCGTGAGGAGCCGGCTCAATTCCAGGCCGAGTAAGCGTTGATGCAGGCCCAAACCCGGGGGAATGCCCTTGAATTTTCTGCCATTTATTTCCGCGCCCAGCGGTATCCCGTTGCCGGCCGTGTGATAAACTTTATGGACCAGACCCGCCATTTCCAGCAGATCGAGCGCCTGTTTATAGGCGGTTTGCGGCCCCGTATCCGCTATCTGCGTGTACATGAATTTGCGCCCGGCCTGCAAGGAGACGGATTTTAAAGTCTCGAAAATTTTAAGTTGCGATATCCGCGTTTTGTACTTTGCAAAATCATCTTTAAAGGTCGCCAATAATTCGTCCAATAAATTTTGGCACCCGAGTAAATCGGATTTCTCTTTGTAAAGATTTACCACGGCAGGCATACCGCCGATAATGCTATAGGTGCGAAAGAGCTCCAGAAATTTTGCATGAAAAACCGGTTCGATTTCCACTCCACCCGCCGGAATTTTAAGGAGCGCCGCTTGCACCGCACCCTCTTTAGCGGCAACGAATTCGCTAAAAGTCATCGGATACATATAGAGCGAAGAGATCCTGCCAACGCCAAAGGAAGGGAGTTGCTCCAGCGCAAATTCAAGCAACGATCCTGCGGCAATTACATGCATTGCGGGCATGCGCTCATAAAAATAGCGCAGCGATTGAATGGCCTGTGGGCAAGCCTGTATCTCATCAAAAAAAAGGAGCGTTTTTCCGGGAATACAAGGAATTGAATAATATCCGGAAAGCTTTTCACAAAGCACAAGGGGATCGAGCGTGGCATTAAAGAATTGCCTGACTGCAACATCAAAGTCAAAATTAACCTCTATAAAGTATTTGAATGATATTCCTAACTGCCTGATAGAAAATGTCTTACCAATCTGCCTGGCGCCTCTAACCAACAGCACTTTTCTATCTTTGGAGTCACACCATTGGCGCAATTTTAAGCTTATTAGCCGTTCCATAGCACCTCTTAAAGGCAAATAAAACAAGGCGTATTGTTACTATAAGTATATATTATACAAGCCGTATAATCAATACAAGTGTTAATATTCCCAGCCGTATTAATAAATTATAAAGAGACATGGTAGTTCCTATCTAATTTATTTTAAACCATGCCCATTAAAATAAAATCCCTTGAGCACCACAATTTTTACATCCGCTATCGTTTACATACAGTAAACGCCGGCGTTCTGCCGGCGAGTTTGCAGGAATTTCTAACGGGTATTTTTAATGCGGTTCCCCGGGAGCTTTTTATCCATCCGGAAAACCCCGGATGTTCGGGACTGCGGCTGGACCTTACAATCGCAATGGAACAAACCGCTTCGCACCCGATAATAAATTTTGCGCAGAAAAGCCGCGAGCACACAAAATTTAAAAATCGCCATGAAAATTTACAGCAATGGTTTTTATTAAACGATCCCCAGGCCATTGCCGCGGAGGTGCCGGTCTGGATGGATGAAGAGGAATCCAAAAAGCATTTGGAACTAAGTCATCCTTTAACCGGCCACATCGACCTGCTGCGCTACAACGGATCAAAAATAGAAATATGGGATTACAAGCCCAAGGCGTCCAAGGAAAAGTGGGCCAGGGTCCAGGTGTTGTTTTATGCCCTTCTTTTGTCAATACGAGCAAAAATTCCGCTGGAAAATATCCTGTGCGGCTATTTTGACGAGTCCGTGGCGTTTACTTTTAGGCCCCTCAATATCCCGTTTTGTCCGCACACTCCCGCAGCAATTTAAGCACGCGTTGCGCCTGCGCCGCGGTAAGATTGCCCATGCCGCAGGAGGGCGTAAGAATGCGCTGGCGGCGCAGGAGCTCCGGGGGAATATTCTTGTTGGTAAACATGGTTTCCAGCGCCAGCATGCGCCGCACGAGACTTTCCGTAGTTTCGTTACTTATGCTTTCCACCGGCGCGGTAGGCACGCTGCCCCAGGCCAGCAAGCCGCCCCGCGCCAGAAAACCGCCGATCTCCTCGGGATATAACGCAACCTTGTCGCCGAACGAATAGGCGTCAAACGCCAGAATATCAAGATTGGTTTGGGTAAGAAGCGACCATTCCATATTGCCGCAGCAATGCAGCCCTACTTTGGCGTCCACAGCATGCAGTTGGTCCGTGATCTCGTTGACGGTTGCGATAACGTCGTTGTTCTCAATGCCCAGGTAGGTGGGCGTTCCCAGCGCCGAGAATATGGGTTCGTCTAAAAATATCACCACGCTTTGGGCCAGCGGCGCGAGTTGTTTAACCTGCCAGAGGGCCTTCATGCCAATGCCTTTAATCACCACGTCGCGGTATTGCTCATCGAACCAGGCGGCCTGACCGTTCCGGTCGGTGAGGCTTAGCCCAAAAGTAAACGGACCGACCACCTGGCCCTTTATCAGGGCGGGCTTTTCCGTCTTTTTTTTCCGCTCCGCAATGAAGGCATGCAATCCGGCCGCAAAGGGCGGGGATATGGCAAAGGCGTCGCTGTTTTCGGCCACCACCGCTTCGTAAAAAACGGCCATGGCGTCGGGCAAGGCCTCGCTGCTATCGAGCACGATGCGCTTTTCTTTTTCGTCAATTACAATGCCGGGGAACCCTTCGCAATATTGCACGAGCATGGATTCCTTAAAAGAGCGTTTGGGCAATTGCGGCCAGGCCCCAATATCCAGCGGAAATGCCGCCAAAGCATCCAGCGCATCCTGCGGGTTTGCATACGGGAGACTGCCGATCATGGTCGTCAGGCTTTTTTGCATGAGTGAGTTCCTTGAAATATTTTTTTTGGTGGACCTGTTTTTTGTTTATTGCTGTGAATATAATTTATTATGGTGCGAATAAAGGCGATCACCTTCGCAGGTTTATCGCGCAATAAAAATAACATTGCGTTCGTCTTTATACCTCCATCTATTATTATCCGGAAAACTTTGCCATTTAATTCCTGGAGACAACCCTATGGCCGAACACGTAATTCCCTGGTGGATGGGCTATCTTTTAATCTCGCCGCTGCGGCGGCTCACCCAGGACCCGCAACGGTTGCTTTGCC
>JAQUMP010000256.1 GCA_028718065.1 Chitinivibrionales bacterium
GGGAACGCAT
Organism: Chitinivibrionales bacterium; assembly: GCA_028718065.1. GTDB lineage: Bacteria > Fibrobacterota > Chitinivibrionia > Chitinivibrionales > FEN-1185 > JAQUMP01. The sequence goes on from JAQUMP010000256.1 coordinate 11, forward strand.
ACCGCGACGATAACGGTCAGCGGCGGAGGCGCATCCAATACGCTAACGTATAAAGCAGTCGTCACCATTACTGCCGAAGTTCCCCATCTTGCCGCGATCACGATCACTCCGGCCATCGACTCGATCGGTCTCAAGGCCTCCGCGCTTCTGACGGCCCGGTGCCTGGACCAGCACGGTAATTCCATAAAAGCGATCGTCACCTGGTCGGTGAGCGGCGGCGGCACGTTGAGCCGCGCCCTTTCGCCGGTTGCCGATTCCACGGACACCACGACGTTTACTTCCGATAGTACGGCCGGAACGTTTTTAGTCATCGCGTCAAACGGGCAGGTAAAAGACACCGCGAAGATAACCACAACGTTTGCATTGAACTATTGGATCACCTTGCTCTCGCCGACGGGGGCCAAGAATTATTCGGTCGGCGATACCATGCCCATCTCGTGGAACGCTTCGACCAATATTGATGCCGTGGTCATTCACTTGAGCGTCGATAAAGGCTTGAGTTGGATAACGCTTCAATTCGACACCATTTCCACCTTTCGCCGGGCCTATCCGAGTTGGGGAAATGTCAAGTGGAAAATCCCCGCCACGGTCCCGGTGGTAAGCGGTGGAGGGGTCCAGAACGTTTCGACCGTTTCGACCCAGGTGCTCATGGAGGTCCGCGGATACTTTCTGGGAAATATTTATGCGGTCACGCCCTCGGCGTTTTCGATAAAGGCCGCAACCACGGTCGTATTCTCCAAAGCGAACACCCCGGATGCCGCCATGCAGATTGGCGTTCGCGGCAAACAATCGATTTATGTCAAGAGCCCCGATGAAGCGACCGTTCAAATTTTCGATCTGCGCGGCATCAGATATTATGCCGACCATCTGACTGCTGCAAACGGCGAGAGGGTTGTCCGGATGCCCATGCCCGGGGTTTTTATCGTGCGGACGGCCATGGCCGGGAAATCGACGGCAACGCTGGTCATGGTGAAATAAGAAATTGCAGGGTGATTCCGTTCAAGATAACGGGGATGCAAAATCCGATGATGGCATGGAACCTTCTGATCCAATAAGGACAATATATCAATAATATACACTTAAAAGATACAGAGAACCTTTTTTTTTGTATAAATTATTAACAGATTAATGATATCCTTTGAATGAGGGTAAATATATGAACGTGTGCAATCGTTTAATCGGTTTAACGGCCGCAATTTCCGCACTATGCAGCCTTAATGCACAGGCAACCGTTGCCGGTGATGTTCTTGCTCTTACCGGAGGAAAAACCGCTAAAGTAGTCTGGTCGCGCTATGTATCCGGGATCATAGGCGATTATACGAGCGTATACGGAGCCTGCATATACCGGCTCATGGCCTATTCCACCACGACCGACCAGGTGCGGGATGTGCTGGGAACGACCGGGAATTATTACCGCGCAAAAATAACCAATGACGGTTCAAAAATTATTTACAATAACAATCACGACCTCTATATGGTCGACTGGAGCGGCTCAAATAATCATCTGATAATGAAAAATGCGGCAATTTGCTGCTATTGGTATAATGCGGCATCGGGCAAGGATTATGCATTTATCGCCCGCGGAACCCAAAACATGGCGTACTGGATGGATTCGGACCCGATCTACCGGGTATGTCTCAGCGATACCACCGATAAACTCTTGATTCAAATAACGGCAAACGGCTATGCCGGTATCTGGATGTCGGCTTCCAAGGATGGGACGCGCCTGACCGGAAGCTTCCCGTGGGGGACGGCCGGCAGCGGAACATGGACGATTAAGCCCGATGGCACAGGAACGTTCCAATCTTATAATATTTATGGCTGCTGGTCGGAAACGCCGCCCGATAATTCTTATCGCTATATGATCTACGACGTCGATAGCCACAATGAAAATGCGGTTTTAAATGCCGACGGGAGCGGTCATCACATTATTAATCTTGTGCCTCCCCTTCCCGCGAACGCCTGCCAGGGCACTTATAATATGCGCATGTCCGTAAATGATCCGCATTTTTTTACCTTGATTGCTCCCATGTGCGTGAACGCCAGCGGGTTCGACCAGAACGTTGGCGCCTATCTTGGAAAACTTGATGATAATATAACCACCGTGCAGGGATGGGTTAAAATCGCCGGATCGGGTGAGTGTATGCCCTGCGCCTGGATCGACCAAGGTTCCACACCCGTGCAGCCGTCCTTAGGCGCGAGCACCGCGCAGCTTAACTTTAATGCAACGGCCGGCGGCGCCAATCCCGCTTTACAGACGGTAACCATCACCAACACCGGCACGGGCGCTCTGAGCGCCGTGACCGCCCACGCGGATTCCGCTTGGGTTGTTCCTACGGTGTCAACCGGCGGCGGCAATACCCAGACTATCGGCAACCAGGTGAATATTGCAGCGCTTACGGTCGGAACGCATACCGCGACGATAACGGTCAGCGGCGGCGGCGCATCCAATTCGGTAACCTACAAGGTTGTCGTGACGATTGCCGCCGATGTTTCAAAGCTTACTACCATCACGATAACCCCGGCCATCGACTCGATCGGCCTTAAGGCTTCCGCCTTCCTGACGGCCCGGTGTCTGGACCAGCATAATAATTCCATAAAAGCGATCGTCACCTGGTCGGTGAGCGGCGGCGGAAAGTTGAGCCGCGCCCTTTCGCCGGTTGCCGATTCCACGGACACAACGACGTTTACTTCCGACAGTACCGGCGGGACGTTCTTGGTGATTGCGTCAAACGGTCTGGTAAAAGACACCGCCAGAATAACCGCAACCTCGGCCTTAAACTATTGGATCACGCTGCTCTCGCCGCTGGGAAACAAAAATTATTCGGTCGGCGACACCATGCCCATCTCATGGAACGCTTCGAACAATATGGATGCCGTGGTCATTCACTTGAGCGTCGATAAAGGCCTGAGCTGGGCAACGCTTCAGTTCGACACGATTTACACCTTCAAACGGGCTTCCCCAGGCTGGGGAAATGTTAAGTGGAAAATTCCCGCCACGGTTCCGGTGATCGTCGGTGGAGGGGTCCAGAACGTTTCGACCGTTTCGACCCAGGTACTTTTGGAAGTCCGCGGATACTTTCTGGGAACTATCTATGCGGTCACGCCCACGGCGTTTTCGATAAAGGCCGCAACCACGGTGGTATTCTCCAAACCGAACACCTCGGACGCCGCCATGCAGATTGCGGCCCGTGGCGAGCGATCGATTTTTGTCAAGGGTTCCGTGGAAACGGCAATTCAAATTTTCGATCTGCGCGGCATCAGATATTATGCCGATCGTCTCGATGCTGCAAACGGCGAGCGGTTAATTCGTATGTCAACGCCGGGCATTTTTATCGTGCGGACGGCCACGGCCGGTACATCGACTTCAACGCTGGTCATCGTGAAATAAGAAATTGGGCAACGGAAGAATACCAATGAAACAAAAAACGGTTATTTCTTCGGGGCCGCTGGCTTTAAGCGCCAACCGCCGTTATTTTCTTGACAATATGGGAACGCCCTGTTTCTGGCAGGGCGACACACAGTGGGAACTTTTGCGGATGTTTTCCGCGCAGGACGCCAGAGCCGTGGTTGAAAGGAGAATTGCGCAGGGATTCAATGTTTTCCAAATCATGCTTAACGGCGTGCCGGACGGCAACCAGGGGTTAAGCGGGGAGCGGCCCTGGATCGACAACAATCCCCCGGCCGTCAACGAGCCCTACTTTACAAAGGTGGATTCGATCATTAATTTTTGCGATGAATTGGGCCTCACTTTCGTGATCGGCGTTTATCATAAATCCGAGGCGGCCTTTTTTACTCCGCAGAGCGCCCGGAAGTATGCCCGCTATGTGGCAAAGCGCTATGCCGGTATTCGCAACATAATCTGGTGCATGTATCCGGCGGCAAACGAAGCCTTCACGGAAATATGCGTCGAAATCGCCGCCGGGCTTGCCGAAGGCGATGGCGGCAAACACCTAATCACCGTGCATCCGGATCCGCCTCCGGCTTCGTCAAGCTGGATTCATGCCGAGAACTGGCTGGCGTTCAATACCCTCCAGACCTACAACAGCACTCTTGAAAATTTCAACATGGTTTCGGCCGACTATAAGCGTGCGCCCGTAAAGCCGGTTGTAAACGGGGAGGCCCGCTATGAAACTTCCGACGGAACTTCGCCGCTCGACATCCGGCGCGGGGCTATCTGGTCGCTGCTGGCGGGCGGTTTTTATTCCTACGGACATACCAAAAACTGGGAATCGCCGGCAACCTGGGAAAAATGGATTGATTCGCCCGGGGCCAACCACATGGCGATTATCGGCAATTTTTTCCGTTCGCTACAATGGTGGGAGCTTGCGCCCGACCGGACCATTATTGCCGGCGGGGCAGGTGATATGGCCGCGGCGCGGGCATCGGACAATTCATGGGCGCTGGTGTATCTTCCTGCGCCGGGCAGCGTTGACATAAGAATAAGCACCTTAAAAAATGCGGCAAAAGCCCAATGGTTCAACCCTGCCACCGGCGAGAAAAAAAACGCCGCCGGCGGGAGCTTGACAACACCAAAAGGATGGGAGGACGCGCTGCTGCTGGTAGCGCCGTAACACTTGACAATCGCGCCGAAGAAAATCTGTCCGTGTCACGATTACGGAAAAAGGAGAAGCCATGCCATATTTTTTAACATCTTTTGGTTCGTGCCGGGGTTCGCTCCTAAAAATCACCATTTTCTCCCTTGCGGTTATTTGTTCCTGGTTCTTTCCGGCGCATGCCGCTCCGGCGCCATCCTTTGCCGCTGCCGTGGGTTACACGGCAAACACCTATTCAAGCACTTTTGACAAATCACAGGTTGACATGACGAACACCACGAATGCCGGTTACAAGTGGTATGTAAGCCGGTTTTTCGGGTTTGGGGTCACCTCCGTTTCCGGGGTTGTCTTAAATAGCGACGCCAGCGTTACGCTGGAAAACAATGGCGCCGCCAACACGGGGATTTTGAGCGCGGGCGCAAATCCGGATGGCGGCTGGGTCGGTACGGCGTTCGGCGGCGGCGGTTATTTTGAGGCGGTCATTAAATTTAATCCCGCGCTCATCAGCGGGGATGGATGGCCATCCTGGTGGTCTATGTCGCTGGAGCACATGGCGCAATTGCCGACCGTGCAATGGCCCGGTCAGGCGAAGGGTCCGGGCGCACAGTACTATGAGCATTACATGGAACCCGATATCATGGAATACGATGTTGCCGGCACCGCCGGCGGGAAAGCCTATGGGGCGGCAATCCACGACTGGTCGGGTATATGGCCTAATTTTATCAACAAGACGCAGCCCTGGCCCGCTTTTGTGGTTACGACCCCGGCCGCCACGGATTTTAACCAATACCATAAATTCGGGATGTTATGGGTCCCGGCCACTGCCTCGAAAAAAGGCTCCGTTCAATATTACTTTGACGATCAGGCGACCACGAGCGGCGTCTCATGGACGCAATATACCAACCAGGCCCCGACGCCTGCTGCAAGCATGGATTCATGGACCTACGGCGTTCTTGACCAGCAGCATTTAGTATTGATTCTCGGTTCCGGAAGCCGGGGACCAATGACGGTCCAATCGGTGAATGCATGGCAGAAATCCGATTATTACAACGGCCATGACGGAAAAATTGCCGTGAAGCTTCCGGATTTAAACGGTACCAGTCCCACGATATTGCCGGCCGATGGACACTATACCGATTCGGT
>JAQUMP010000257.1 GCA_028718065.1 Chitinivibrionales bacterium
AGCATTAAGATCGAAGAATGAATTTCCATCCAACGTATACCTATAGAATGCGACTCCATTATAGGTATGATCCCAAATGGCATCTCTTGGATGTACCGTTTGAGGCCCGGACTTGGCAATTGCACAACTCTGCCTGAATACCCTTTCCATTTTCGAAAGCACCTCTCCGGTTTTAGCATCAACATAAACATCCCAGCCGACTCTTTCGTTTTTATTCCAGACAATGCCGTAATAGGCAAGTCTTCCTGAAACGATAATAAAAGATAAAGGACCGATGGTGGCGCAATCCGGGAATTCCACAAGAATTATGGATTGAATCTCCTCGGCGTTTTTTGCCGATTCTGTGGAAATGTTCATTTTGTCAATCATTTCGCCGGTAATCAAATAAACTTCGTTGGTCGTGTCAATATGCATCGTCACACTGCCGCCCAATACTTTTATTCCTTTGTAATATTGCTCCATAATTATATGGCGCAAGCCGAACTGATCTGTTCGCATTTTCTCAAATTTAAATTCGGAAGAAGGATCATGCGAATAAACGGTATTGAATAGTTTTGTAAATCGACCGGCCGTTTTTATTGCGGTTTTATTCGTATCCGATTGGCTTATTTGTCTATTCCTTTCCTTTATATCGTTCCCGAATTGTACACCCGTGTCTTTAGTAGATTTGTTGATGATCCCGCGATCAAATTTATGGGCAACCGAGGACAAACCTTCGGAAAATTTAATTTTGCAAAACTCTTTTCGTTTTAGACCGTCTTCTTTTTCTGCACTAAAACCTGATCCGGTCAGGGCAGCAATAACCAAAACAGCTAAAAACAGTCTTAAAATCCATACATCCCGTTTAAAATTAAGCATAATGAACCTCCGTTTGTTCATTTTTAAAATATTCCGGGAAAATTTAAAACGATACCAGAATTTTTGATCGCGTCATAGAAAAGTTCGTTTTGATTATGTAACAGCCTTTTATTACTTGGTTTTTTGAAAATAAAATTGTATGCTGTCCGGGTTGATACCAGCCATCGGTAATTGTTGCTCTGTTTCTCCCAAGGAGATCTAAAAGATCAATCCTTATATGTTTTGAGGCATTAAGCGTAAATTTTATTCTTATTCCACAGCGGGTTGCATTACGAAAAATTTGAGCGTATATATTTTCTTGATTATCTTTTATGTTGTTTTGGCGGGGCTTGACCAATAAATTTATTTCTTGCAGTTTAAAAACACATCCCGAATCACCAGCCGAAAATCCTAAGGTGCTATCAAAGAGAAATAATGAATTCAGCCAATAATTTGAAGCGCTATCTTGAGCATTTAATTTTTTCCATGTTTTTCCGCTATCATTTGTTACGTATCGTAAATTAAAATTGCCTATCGCGATTCCATAACCACTCTGCGATATAAAAACATCGCTTATCCTTCTTCCATAATTAGAAGAAGAATCTATGGAGGAAAGTTCATCATTCCAGGTTTGGCCCATATCGCCTGACCCGTAAATAAGCGCCGTCTTTGGGGTCGGTCCATATTGATCCCCGGTTAGTTCATCAATGCAACCGACTAAAAATAAAATTTTAGGTTTTAAATAAAACAACATGGAAATATCATAACTTCTGCAAGGCCAATTATAACGGGAAGATGTACAAAGATTATTTAATGGCGGCAGAATTTCTTTTGTAGTCCAGGTATTTCCGCTATCCTCAGTAACTAAATATTTTCCGGAATAGCTCGCAATAAAGCCGGTGCGTGCATCAGGAAATACTACACCAACGTATATCTCGTTGCTTCCTTGATACGGGGTTGTCTTTTTTGTCCAAGTTTTGCCGGCATCGCACGTATAAAACACTCTTGCATAATCTCCAACAGTATATCCCCTATTACTATCAATCATCCAAACGGAATAGAGATTACCATATACTCCTGATGTTTCCGCGATCCAGGTTAATCCTGCATCATTGGTAATAAGTATAGTGCCGTTATCTCCTACAATTATTCCCCTTTGTTCTCCACAAACCGCGGCGGCGTGCAAATAAGATAATTCGTTGTTATTAATAAGATTCCAATTTTCTCCTCCGTCAATTGTTCTGAGAATGGTTCCCCATTGCCCGATAATTATTCCCGTGTCCCTATTAAAAAAACAAATATCATACAAATCATTTGTTGTGGGAACATTCGGGCATTTAATCCAATCCAACTCGGCAAAACAAGAAGAAGAAAAAAGCAGAAGATACAAAAGTGTTATCTGTTTTGTCTTCATAGCAACCCTCCTGTCCGGAATACATTTTAATTTAATGTCACAGATGTTTTTCCCCGGATTACTTTCACTGAATCGGATCCAATATTTTGATATTTTCTTGCAATTGCGCCGAATCGCTATACGTTATTCTTATAGTCGTGCCCCGGTTCAAATAAAATCCCACCTCGCAAACGGCCGATTTTCCGTTGTAGGTGGCCGTGGACCACGATACTTGATTCCCACAGTTGCCGCCGAGCGGTTCGACCGTTTTAATGTAATAAATCGAGGAATCCGCTGAATACCCATGCTCCTTTATCGTCACTAAAACCGCCGTCCGCTGCGCGGCAAAAATTACAGAACAAAAGACCATTGCCGCCGCGAATACAATTAATAAAGTTTTTTTAAGCATGCTTCCTCCCGGAAAAAGGCAAATATTTTTTAATACTGATTTTAACAGCTATACGAAGATCGCTTGTAAAATTCTATCCGTAAATGCTAATAATATTTTGATATTGTTAGCATTTTATTCAACAAGCTATAAAAAGGTGGCTTAGAGCGGCTAGTCAAATGGTGGGTGTTATACGCCACTATTTAAACATACATCAGCATACGTTATATATCAAGAACATTCTACGTTGATTTTACGGTACAGAATATCTTTTTGCGCAAGACGGGGCCTAATTCTTTGCATCGTTCACTGTGCAGTCTTGTCAATTATTAATGTCAAATAAATATATGAATATTAGCCGGGAATAATAGCACATCTTACCCCACCTTGCGATTAAACGCCAGCGTCGCGCCGGTAAAATAGAGAATGCCGATTAAAAGCAGCGGCGCGCCCTGGTACCAGAGGTCCGCAAAACTCGATCCTTTCAGCAGCACGTCGCGGATGATAAACATAAAGTAGCGCACCGGGTTGATGTAGGTGATTTTTTGCACGATAGGCGGCATGTTTTCGATGGGGATAAAAAAGCCCGAAAGCAGCAGGAAAAAAATTAAAATAAAAAACGTCAGAAACATGACCTGCTGCGGCGTGCGCGCGATGGTTGAGGTAAGCACGCCCAGTCCCAGCGAACTGAACATGTAAATAATCGCATAAATCAAGAGCGTCATAAAACTGCCGCGAAAAGGGATTTTAAACCACAGCATCGCGAATACCATGAGCACGCAAAGTTCAAGGAGCCCGATTACGGCAAAGGGAATGGTTTTGCCCATAACCACTTCCAGCGGCCGTAAGGGCGTTACCATGAGCTGCTCCAGCGTGCCGCGCTCTTTTTCCTTAACAATTGAGAATCCGGTCAGGAGCGCGGTTATCATGGTAACGAGCAGTACGGCTAGCCCCGGCACCATGTACCAGGTGGGTTTGAGCAGGGGATTAAACAGGATCGGCTCCCGGATGGAAAGGGGCAGCATCTGTTCCAGGCGAATGCCCTGCGCCGCAAGGCGTTTTTTAAGGTGCGCCTGCGACCAGGACTGGATTATGGCTTGCAGATACCCGCTCGCAATCGCCGCGGCATTGGCGTCCTGGCCGTCGATGGTAAGCTGCACCACGGCGCCTTCGGACCGGTCGATTTTTTGGGAAAAATCCGTCGGAATTGTCACGCCGACTTTAATGTCGCCCCGGTCAATGCGTTCGCGCAGTTCCTCTTCCGTCTGCGCCGCGGGTTTAAAGCGCATGAGCGGCGAAGCGCGCAGGTGGGCCGAGAGGTCGGCGCTTTGCGGCGTGTTGCATCGGTCAAGAACCGCGACCGGTGTGTTTTTGACTTCGGTGGTCAGGGCATAGGCCAGGATAAATAGCTGGATCAAAATCGGCGCGATCATGAGCCGCAGCGTAAGCGAGTCGGCGCGAATTTGCGTGAACTCTTTCCAGATCATGGTTTGTAAACGCGTCATAGATACTCGCTATAATTTTGTATTGAATTTTTTGGTTGAAACGGCCATAAAGAGAAGTGCCTGAAGCGCGAGCACGCAAAACGGCAGCCACAGCACGCTCACGCCCACACCCTTAAGAATAATGCCCCGCAGAATCCATAAAAAATAGGTGCCGGGTATGATGTATGCGATACCCTGCAAAAACGGAGGCATGCTGGCGATCGGGAAAATAAAACCCGAGAGCAGCATCGTGGGCATCAAGGTAACCGGCATCACGATTAAGAGCGCCTGCTGCTGGGTTTTGGCAATGGTGCTGAAAAGTAAACCCAAGGCGAGGGCGCAAAAAGTAAAAATAAGCACGCCGAGCGCAAGGAGCGCCGGATTGCCGGCGATGGTAACGCCAAAAGCGATGCGCCCCACAATGAGAATAAGCGAGCCGTCGAGGAGGGACAAAAGGATGTAGGGAATGATTTTTCCCAGGATGATTTCGAGCGGATGCAGCGGTGACACCAGCAGTTGCTCCATGGTGCCGAGCTCTTTTTCGCGCGTGATGGTAAGCGCGGTGAGCATGGCGCAGATGAGCATAAGGATAAGCGCCATGAGGCCCGGCACAAAATAAAAAGCGCTCTTTTGCTGCGGGTTATAGAGAATGGTGCGGCGCACGCTCACCACCGAGGGACGCTCAATTCGCAGAAAGTCAAGTGTGGCGTTTGTAAGGAGCGCCTCGACCGAATTCTGGATAATGGTCCCCTGGTTGGGGTCCGATCCGTTAATGAACACGGTTATGGCGCCGGCCTTTCCCGGCGTGCGGATATCGCGCGAAAAATCGGGGTCGAACATAAAAATCGCTTTTACATTGTGCTTTTTAAAGAGCTCCTGCACATTCTGGGCGCCGTAAATGGTGCCGACGACCTTGAAGAGGCTCGAAGCATCCACGGCTTGCGCAACCGCGCGTGTCGCAGGCGTTGGATTAGGATCCAGGACAAGCACCGGCGCGTCTTTCATGTCCGTGGTAAGAGCGTAGCCGTACAGGAACATCATGACGATGGGCATGATAATAACGATCGTGAGGGTCTGCCAGTCGCGGGTGATATGTTTGAATTCCTTGGCGACAATCGCGCGCACGCGGCGCGGCGAGAACGCCGCGGCGGCCGGAGTTAAGGAGCGGCGCATCATGTTTGCCCGCCCCGGTCGACAAGCTTAACAAATGCGTCATGCAGCGATGCGCTGCCGGCCGAGCGCTTGATGGCGGCCGGGGTGTCCAGAACGGCCATGCGGCCGTTGACCATGATCGAAATGCGGTGGCAGTATTCGGCCTCGTCCAGGTGGTGGGTGGTTACGAAAATAGTCGTGCCCTGCCGCGAAAGCGCCTGAATAAGATCCCAGAAATTGCGGCGGCTGACCGGATCGACCGAGCCCGTGGGTTCGTCCAGAAACAAAATCTGCGGTTGGTGCAGGTTGGCGGCGGCGAGCGCGACGCGTTGCTGCCATCCCCAGGGGAGCGTGCCGGTCATTTTTTGGAGCAGATCATTTATTTTTAAAAATTCGCTCATGACCGCAATTCGCTCCGCAAGCCGCTTTCC
>JAQUMP010000258.1 GCA_028718065.1 Chitinivibrionales bacterium
CGAACCTGCTTCTCTTGTGTCAATCAACCCACGACGTGATCCTGGTGGAGCGCTTTTGCCGTGAAGCGGGCCTTACCTGCACGGCCATCCCCGTTCCGCGCGAGTTTTCTTCCGAATGCGGCATTGCCCTTACGCTTGCATCCGAGGACCGTGAGCGCATAGAGGCGTTTATGGGTGAAAAAAATATTGCTGGGGACTGGCATGTCCTTTGATCTTTTAACTACCGTCGAATACGGCGGCTGCTCCGCCAAACTCCCGGCCGACAAGCTGGCCGAGGCGCTCAAGGTCCTGCCCGCGATAACCCACGAGCGCCTGCTGGTATCCATTGACACGCACGATGACGCCGGGGTCTACAAACTTTCCGACGAAGTCGCCCTGATCCAAACCACCGATTTTTTTCCGCCGCTCTGCTCCGACCCCTTTGAATTCGGGCAGATTTCCGCCGCCAATGCCCTGAGCGATGTTTACGCCATGGGAGGCGAGGCCCTGACGGCCCTCAACATTGCCCTGTTTCCTTCGTCTAAAATTCCTCTGAGCGCGTTGGCCGATATTCTGCGGTGCGGACTTGACAAAATAAGCGAAGCCGGAGCGCTTATGGTGGGCGGGCATACCATCGACGATTTTCCGCCCAAATACGGTCTGGCGGTAACCGGCATCGTGCATCCGAAGCGGGTCATCACTAATTCCGCCGCCCAGGCGGGCGACGTATGTATTCTTACCAAGCCGCTCGGCAGCGGCATAATTTTGGCCGGCCGTCGCAGCGGACTGGTCGGCGCCGGCGCGCACCAGGCCGCACTTGACAATATGAAGCAGCTCAACCGCGCCGGCGCCGTCATTATGCAGCGTCACGGCGTGCGTTGCGCCACGGACATTACCGGGTTCGGGCTTTTAGGCCACGCGTTTAAAATGGCTGTTGCCGGCCATGGTACCCTGCGTCTTGAAAGCCGGGCATTGCCGCTGCTGGCAGGCGCCTACGAATGCGCGACCGCCGGCTGCATTCCCGGCGCGGCCTTTCGCAACCAGGACTTTGTGGGTGCAAACTGCGCTATCGCCAAGGACGTGGATTATTTTCGAACCATGATTATGTTCGACGCGCAGACCTCGGGCGGGCTATTCTTGTGTTGTAAACCCGATCGGGCTGGCGATATATTGTCGGAGTTAAGATCAGCCGGGTATGCCGGGTCGGTAATTATCGGCGAAGTTTTGCTGCCGCAAAAAACGGCGCTGGAGATTATTTAAGCCTTCCCAATCGCTTCCAGCGCCAGGCGCTCGTTATCGCACAGCACCAAATGGTCGTCGATTGACATAATGCTTAAAAAGTCCCGCACCTGCGGCTGGGCGCCGTAGGCGATGGCCGTGCTGTTCTGCGCCTTGATCCGCAAAAGGACTTCCATGAATATCTGCGCGCCGAAACTGTCCATGACTTCCAAGCCGGTAAGGTCGAACACGTACCAGGAAATGCTTTCGACGCATTTAAATGATTTAAAGGCCTGCAAGTCCAGGCCGGTTATGAGCTGCCCGGAGCAATTGATGCGGTAGACCGTATCTTCGATCTGGGCCACAAAAACAAAGTCGACGTTTTGCTCGGAGAGTTTCTGCTGCCAGACATCGTCCTGCGATATCTCGAATTCCACGTCCGTGGAATAAATCGGGAAAATAGTATCGAGGCGCACGCTCTCTAAAAGCGCGCGGATTTTGCCGGACACGTTCACGCAGCACATCCGGCCGCCCACCTCGCTGAGCCGGCGGCGCAAGCGGATCATCATGCCGATTCCCGAACTGTAGAGCGCCTTGGTGTTGCAAAAGTCAAGTACCACCCGGTTGGCGCTTTCGCTTACCCGGCCGCCGATCTCCGCCTCGAGCTGGCGGTAATTGTCCATGTGGATGGAATCCGGCAGAACAATCCAGGTGTAGCCGAGTTTTTGTTCGATGGAAAGAATGCCGTTCATATATGTATCCTTTAGTCAACTTAGTCGACGATGGTCCGGTCCTTGCACCGGTAGGTTTTATTGGAAACCATCTGCGTAATGACCTTGCGCACCCCGTACATGATGATTTCGGTCCCCGGGTAGATCGGCCCGTGGATCGTAATAAAGCCGTCGTAGGAGACCGGCGTGTCCAGCCGCTTGGTAAGCTCGCCCATCTTTTCCTGAATGTATTTGAGCTTCATGTTGATATTGTTGAAGGTGTCGACCCACTTCTTAAGCTCGTCGCGCTGGCGCACGCTTACGGTGTCGCCCGCGCTTTTAAATATCTGCGCCTTGCTGCGCAATTGTTTGGCGATGGGATCGAGGTCTTTTTCCATTTTGGCCTTGAGTGCGGCAAGCTCCTTGAGTTTTTCCTTTATTTTAGTGCTGTTTTTGTCAAGGATCGATATCTTGGTGATGGTGCCCTTTTCGTTGCCCACCGAATTGGCGACGATGCTGGTAAAGGCCTGCACCGATCCGCCGATGATATTGGCGTGCGGGGCCTCCACATTTTCGCACGCGCATTCGCATAAGAGACAGTACTTGAGGATTTTGAGCGTGCGTTCCGTGGCGATCACCGCGTCCTGGGCGAATTCGATTTCGATGCCGTCTTTGGCCGTAACAAACGTCGCGGCCTTGCCGAGAACGCCTTGCCCGATGACGATATTCCCATTCCGTGAAGTTACCTTGGCGGAATCAACCGATCCGCGAATGGTAATGTTCCCTTCGGCTTCGATCGTGAATCCCGGCAGGACGCTGCCCTTGATCGTAACTTCGCCCGTATGTTTAATGTTGCCGACGCTGTAATCGACGTCTTTATCCACCACCAGGGTTTCCCCCACGGAGATCAGGCCGCCTTCGCGCACGACAATACCGGCCTTGCCCGCCATAAGATAGACGCCGTCTTCGGAAACGGTGGTGTTTTTTCCCTGCGGCAGGGGCATGTCTTTGCCGGGCGCCGGGGCCAGCGCTTCCCCGGAAACCGCCGTCCCCGGAATACCGGGCGTGGCCGGTTTCTTGCGCGCCAGAATATCGCCCTGCTTGACAAGGGCAAAGGCGGCGATGTTGCGGAAATCGGCCGTGCCGTCGGCCTTGATGGTCGGCCGCGAATCGCGTTCGATCTGGATTTCGAGCATGATATGCGCGTCTTCGCCGGCCGTGGGCGCGCGGCCTTCGGCGGCAAGAACTTCGGTATCGTAAATTACGCGGGCAACGACCTCCTCAAGCTTTTCCTTTATAATGCCGAAGCGAATGCCTTTTTGCTTTAAACAATAAACAAGGTCCTGGGCCGTGGGCCGCACACCGCTGGCTACGCACAAAGACGAAAGCCGCAGGTAGGCCTGCATCGGCGTCACGCGCACCACGACGAATTCTTCAAGCTTGGGATTATAATAAGTAAATTCCGGACCGATTTTTTCGAACGCGCCGGATGCGCGCGCAACAACTTCCTGGATCCGGGAGGCTTCGAAATTATTGACGAGGCTGTTTTCAAGGCCGGCCAGCAGCTTTTTGGTATCGATCGTTTGTTTGGCCTCCGGCGCAACCTTTATGTAAAGGCCATCGGCGCGGGTCTCGACCGGCACAAAAGCTTCGAGGGGATTTTTATTTTCCATAAAGGTGATTGCGCTTTGTAAATCGAATTAAAACCGGCGCCCGTATTGTCCAAAATATAAACCCTCAATACGATAGCCACCAAAATTATACAATCTTAGAATTGTGAATTCAAGTGCCGCGCGCCATGATTTATTATTCTATAATATTATTCAAATGAAAACCAAATATTTCCGTATCTTTTTTGCGGTTCTTTTTGCGGCGGTCTCCTGCCACAAAAAGCCGCCACCGGTCGATTTTTCCGCGATCGTGGTAAAGGACACGCTTGCGATCGTTGATTACAACGTGGAAAACATGTTCGACTGCATCAGAAACGGCGGCGAATATCCGGAATTCATACCCGATTCCTGCAACTGGACAAAAGAGATTCAGCAGGCCAAAGTCCAGCATTGTGCGCAGGCATTGGCCGACGCCCGGCCGGATATTGCCGTGCTCGAGGAGGTGGAAAACTGCGCCACCGCCCACCAGTTGCAGCGTGAACTAAGCCAATTGGATTGCCGCCTGCCCTATTGCGCCTGCGGCGACCGGCCGAACCCCACGAATACCGTTCCGGTGATTCTTTCGCGGTTTCCCTTTACGGTAGTGCGCTGCTACGGCATGCCGCGGGAGGGAAAATATTTTACGCGCAACCTTTTGGAGGCGGCCGTGTATCTGGGTAAGGATACGCTCACGGTCTTTGCCTGCCACTTCCCCAGCAAAAACAATCCCGAATCAAAGCGCCTCAATGTCGCCCGGATCTTGCGCGAGCGTCTGGCGCAGCTTGACAATCGCGGCGCGGAATACATCGTTGCCGGAGATTTAAACAGCAATTATAATGAATGCGAAACGATCCTGTTCGACAAATCCAACGATGCCCGGGGATTAACGGCCATCAACCATGTTTTGCGTACGGTCACCTCCGCGCCGCTGCAACCGAGCGTCTTTGTCGACAAACGCATGCTGGCAGCGGGCGGCAAGCCCGGCTTTTTATACGATCCCTGGCTTGATGTCCCCCAGAGCCGCCGCATGAGCGCCGTTTTCCGCCAACAGCCGCAGACGCCCGACCATATCCTGCTTTCCGCGACTTTGTTTGACACCGCCGGACTATCCTATGTCGATAATTCTTTTGCGCCGTTTACGGACTCGGGGCGGCTGCTGTTGTCCAATGAGCCGTTTCGCTGGCAATACTCCTATCGCGGTCAAACCAGGGTCCATCTCGGCGAAGGCTATTCCGACCATCTGCCGGTGGTTTGCAAAATCAGGAAAGGCGCCTTTTTTGCCGACCCTGCCGGCGGCGCTCCCGGCGCCGGCCTCGCGGCAGTGACGCACACCGATGATCTTGACGGATGGCAACCTGCCCAGAAAAGCATTACGCTACGCCCCGAGGGCGGCCGCGGCGGCACACCGCCGTGCCTGCGCATAGAAGGCCTGGCGGGCAAAAGCAACGGGAGCGCGGCCGTCAAGACATTCCGGGCGCGCCGTTTAAAAAACGATAGCGTATGTTATGTAGCTCTTGCCCTGAAAGGCGAGGCCGTTGCGGGCCTGCGCGTGCGGGGGTGCGATGCGAAATGGGTCTATTTTAACGGCCCCGATTTCGCCCCCGCCCGGTCGGGCCGGTATACGCATATCGTAAACGCCGGCTTTAAGCGCATCACGCTGCGGCTGCCCGCGGATTGCGCCGGCAAAGAAGTTTTAGTAGAGCTGCGCGTGGCCAAAAATTCGGCCGTGGGATTGTGGATAAAAAGGGAGCGAGGGGAATAAAAGGAGCCGGATATTAGTCGTCAGTTGTCAGTTGTCAGAAATCAGAAGTCCGAACTGAAAACTGATAACTGATAACTGAGAACTGTAGACTTTTTTTGCCTTTACCGCACCAAGACCCGCACCGGCCGGTAGGAACCATCTTCGTTTTTCTTGAGCACCGCCAGGCAATGGCGCTCCTCGTCGAAGGCGACCGCGGTTTCGGCGCCATCCGCATTGTCAAGGTCAATTTGCCGGCCATGGGCCAATTCCTGTTTCCGGCCTTCCGTCACCACGACTCGTTGCAGGTCGTCACACGCGTCCCAGAGCGAAACCAACGGCAGCTCGTGCGCAGATTGCATTGCGT
>JAQUMP010000259.1 GCA_028718065.1 Chitinivibrionales bacterium
TTACAATAGTTTTCTTCTGTATAACTCGAGCAAATTTTATAGGGCATTTTCCCCGCGATTTCTAGAATCAAAATTCTTGGCCCGGTTAGCCAATCCATAGTTCGATAGTCATGGAGCCATGGGCCATATTTAATCCACTCTCCCTTTTTTCTCTCAATGAAATAGCGGCCGACATCATTTCCCGCGAGTTCTGGCAAATAATCTTTTGACAGCTTTTTAGACGAATGAAATATTCTATCTTTTATTTCTTGTTTTGCATGCTTTGAAGAATTGTATGCTTGGCAGCCAAGCGAAGCACGGGCGATATTAATAAGAGGTGGGAAAGTTGTTACTAAGCGTTTAACCAGTTTTCCTTCTTTCCCAAATTGCCTAACCTCAAAACGAAAATCTTGATTTTTCAACCAACTTTTTTGAAGAATTTTATAACCCTTATTTTCGTATAAGTTAAGTTCTGCATTTTCAGACGATATGTTTTTAATAATAAGATTATGATTGTCCGCTATATTCTTTCGGGACAAAAAAAGCAAACCTGTATCAACATCAGCATTTCCAAATACCTTATGATTAAAAACAACAATTTCTTCTATTGCCGATTTATTAAGTACATATTCTCTGAGTTGTGAAGTAAATTGCAATGTGTACCATGTATTAGGTGTGATAAAACCCATTAAGCCACAAGGGTTTAAAAGATCAATCCCTTTTTGAATAAACAAATGAAATAAATCGGTTTTATATTGAGCGACAGGATATCGTTTTAAATAATCAATGGAATTCTCTGAAAAGAAATCCTTCGCAATAATAACATACGGCGGATTGCCGATCACCGCATCAAACCCTCCATTTTTCATTATTTCCGGGAACCCGCCTTTTTCATCCCAATCAAAAGCGTTTATTTTTATTCTTTCTGCGTCCTCATTATTCTCGTACAAGGCCATTACTTCCTGAACACCTTGACAAGCGAAATAATCCGTTCCTATCAGCGAATTCCCACATTTAATATTATTCTCCAAATCCGGCAAAGCGCGCTGGTGCCACAAGGTCATTTGCTGCGCCAGGGATTGCTCATTTTCGCCTTCCAGCACCTTAAGCAGTAGCGAAAGTTTGGTCACTTCCACGGCTTGCGAGTCGATATCGACGCCGTGAATATTGTCTAATAGTATTTTTTTTCTTTCCGGCGTGCTCAAGCGCCATTCGCCGCTTAGGACCTTGGTAAGTTTTGGCTCCTTGCCTTTTGTGTATTTTTCGGCGCCGTCGTTTATATACCAATCCCGGATATAATCTAAAAGAAACTGATATAATTGTATAAGAAACGAACCCGAGCCGCAGGCAGGGTCGAGGATTTTTAATTTTTCGATTTGCTTTGGAGTTTTGTTTTCGATGAGTTTACCAACGGTATTTTTTACAATGTAGTCCACAATGTAGGTGGGCGTGTAAAATACACCGCCGGCTTTTTTGACTTCCGGCTTGTCCTCGACTTTGGCTTGATGCCCGGCGGTCAAACGAATGACTTTACCCAGGAATTGCTCGTAAACTTGCCCAAGAATATCGGCGGGAAGAACGGAAAATTCGTAAGGGCTTTCCGGGTAATAGAGATTTTTTAGAATGTCTTTGAGCGGCTTATCATCGATATTGAGCGTGAGCGAAAGCGTGTCCGGCGGTTCGGCCCGGCCTTTTTCGTCCTTAAAATGAAAAAGCCCGGAATTATAAATTTCGTCCGCGCGCTGGAAATTCTGGCGTATGCGTTTGTAAACATTTTCCCCATTCAAAAGCGCCATGAGCGAGCCGTAATGCTCGATGCCGCGGTCTTCGCAAATACGCAAGAAAATTATACGGTCGATGGTCAGCTGGACCGCGAAATTAAGTTCACGCTGGCTCAGATTTGGATTATTTATTGCAATATTCCGGGCAAGCAGATCGCGCCAGCGCTCGATTTCTTCCAGAAATTGATTATCGACTTCGGAGGTGCCTTTTTTGCCTTTAGTAGAATCCGCGTATTTATCAAATGAGCCTTTAAGGATTGCCTCTTTTGAAAAAATGGATTCTATTTCGTCCCAGCGTTTTTCGTATTCTTCGTAACGGATATATAATAAGCGCCCCACGCTTGCTTTGTCGTTTTTATCCGGCTTCTGGCGGCAATCGTAGACGGCGAATTCTTCAAAATTGGTAAGTATGGAAAGCGGCAATTTTGCCGACCAGGCATAACGCCTGAGCTGAAATGCCGGGCTTAAATCCTCTTTTATATTTACCGAAGGTTTTTTAGCTTCCACAAAGAATTTGCGGGTGCCGCCTGCGCGGAAAGAATAATCCGGCGCTTTGGTGGCCGCGCCGACTTTAAGCGCGTCTTCGTGGACAACTTCTTTGTAAGCTTCGGCATAACCTTGCTTATTGGCAATGTCCCAGCCAAGAGCTTCGAAAAACGAATCTAAAAACTCACGGCGAAGCTGGGTTTTGTTATAGCCCGAATCGGCAGCGGTGTAGGATTCCTTTTGGTTCTCGAAACGAGCGATGAGGTCTCTGATGGTTTGGGGGATGGGCATGGTTAAAATTTACATTTTGGGGGAAAAAAGCCCAGTCGTTTTTGTAAACTGACAATCGCGGCATCAATACGAATCGAACAGGCCGCTGATGGATTGGCCCTGGTTGGTATTTAAAATCGCTTTGGCAAAAAGGTCGGCGACCGAAAGGACCACCATTTGCTTAATGCGTTTTTCGGGCGGGATCGTGATGGTGTCGGTAACCACCAGCCGCGTCAACGAGGATTTTTTAATGCGCTCGATGGCGTTGCCGCACAGCACGCCATGCACGCAACAGGCCGAAATCTCCTTGACGCCGAGCGCATCCAGCGCCTTAACAACTTCCAGAATCGAACCGCCGGAGGCGATTTCGTCGTCGAAAATAAGCGCGCGTTTGCCCTTTACATTGCCGATAACGTTGTGGATGGTGGGCGACTCGTTGTCGTCCTCGCGCCGTTTGTCAAGGATGGCCAGCGGCAGGCCCAGCCGGATGGCGTAGATCCCGGCGCGCTTGGCGCTACCCGCGTCCGGCGCCACCACCACGCAGTTTTTGGTCCCCAGTTTTTCAAAGTATTCGCAGAGCAGGCGCCCGGCCAGCAGATGATCGACCGGTATCCGGAAAAATCCGGCGATCTGGGGCGAATGCAGGTTCATGGTCATGACCATGTCCGCGCCCGCCGCCTCCAGCAGGTCGGCAATCAGGCGCGCCGTAATGGAGATGCGCGGTTCGTCTTTTTTGTCCGAGCGGACATACGGGTAATAGGGCAAGACCGCGGTGATGCGCTCGGCCTTGGCGTGCTTGATGGCGTCGATCATAATCAGCATTTCCATGATGCCTTCGTTTACCGGCGGGCACGATGACTGAATCACGTAAACGTCTTTGCCGCGCACGCTTTCCAGGATGCAGACTTTAATATTGTCGTTGGAGAATTTCATGATGGAGGCCTCCCCCAGCTTTACACCAAGGCTGCCGCAAATCTTCTGGGCGAGCTGCCGGTTGGCGCTGCCGGAAAATATCTTAAGGTCTTTTTTCATGACGGTTCCCCTCTTGTGGTTAATTGCTCCCGCGGCCCGCGCGCGCCCGAGCGGCTGTCCCATTCAAAGGCGATGTCCACGATCGAGTCGGTCAACAGCGGCGGATGCGTAATCGGCTTGGGTTCAAAATAAAAATCGCCCTCCTCAAGCTCAAGCATTCCGAAAATTGCCTCCTTGCCGGTGCGGTCGCGGTAAAAGGCGTCGATCATGCGGCCGCGTAGAAAACTCAGGTAGCCCTTGCGCCGGCCCGAATAAATGTGCAGCACGCCTTCGCGCCGTCCCAATTCCAGGAATTGCACGGCGTCAAGCAAATTGGTTTGTTTGAGATTGCCGGAAAAGGCATAGCGCGTGTAATAGCGCGGCGCGCCGTCGCGCCGCGCGCGGAGGTACCGGCGCGCCAGCCAGACGCCCAGTGCGCTGGCAAACCCCGCGAGCATTCCCCCGATAATAGCAACGATCGCCATGATTATTACGCGTCCGGGTTAAAGGGGTTGCTCCGGGGAAAAGTCTTCTTCCTTAATGCGCGAAACTTTTTCGATGCTCTTTACTTTCTGGAGATAGCGGAAAATCTGTTTAAGCTGGTTGCGGTTCTGGATCTCAAGGCGAAACGAACAGCGCGCCTGCTGGGACTGCGCTTTAAGGGAGCCTTCCAGCACGTTGGCGCCGAAATTGGCAAAAACCGCGCTGATCTCGTGCAGCAACCCGGGGCGGTCCAGCGCCACGATTTCCAGCACGACCACGTATTTTTTGGTATTGCGCTCCTCCCAGCTCACCGTAATCGTGCGCTCCTTGTCATTGGAGAAAAAAGGCACGTTCGGACAGTCGTAGCGGTGCACCGAAATGCCCCGGCCGCGCGTAATAAAACCGATGATCGGGTCGCCCGGAATCGGGCTGCAACAGCGCGCAAAGCGCACCATCATGTTGTCGCTGCCGCCCACCAGGACCTCGGGCTCTTTTTCTTTCGTATGCGTAAAGCTGTGCACGAAGCGCGAAACCATGTTGACATGGACGGTTTTTTTGCCGGTGAGCGTCTGGAAATACTGCATGACGCGGTGCACCGGGATTTCGCCGTTGCCGGCCAGCTCATACAGGCGCTCCAGGTTATTTACGCCCAGGAATTGGAGCAGCGCCGGCACATGGTCGATAAACGAAGCGGCCAGGTGCAGCTTATTATAGCTGGTGGCGATGATTTTTTTGCCGAGCTCCACGCTCTCCTTAAGGCTCGCGCTTTTGAGCCAGCGCCGAATGGCGGTGCGCGCCTTGGTGGTTTTTACCTCGCGCAGCCAATAGACCGAGGGTTGCTTGGAGGCGGCCGTCAGGATTTCGACCGTTGATCCGCTGTGCAGGGGCTTGTTGATGGGTTCGATGCGTCCGTCAACCTTGGCGCCGATGCAGCGCAGGCCCAGTTGGGGATGCACGGCAAACGCAAAATCGAGCACCGTGGCGCCTTTGGGCAACGAAATCAGGTCACCCTTCGGCGTAAAAATAAAAATTTCCGCATGGTAAAGGTCGATCTTAAAGAACTCATAAAACTCGGTGGAATCGGTAAGGTCTTTCTGCCACTCGATAAGGTTTTTAAGCCACACCAGCGATTTGTCGTCGTCACTGACCCCGCCGTTTACTTCGCCGTCTTTATAGAGCCAGTGCGCGGCAATGCCGTCCTCGGCGGTCTGGTTCATCTCCCAGGTCCGGATCTGGATTTCGATCGTGGTGCCTTTTTCGCCGAAAACCGTGGTATGCAACGACTGGTATCCGTTTGATTTGGGCGTGCTGATATAATCCTTAAAACGCTCGGTAATGGGACGCCAGAGCGAATGCGCGATACCGAGGATATGGTAGCAATCTTTTACGGTGAATGCGATGATGCGGATGGCGAGCAGGTCGAAAATTTCTTCAAAGGGCTTGTTGCGCTGGGCCATTTTGCGGTAGATGCTGTAAAAATGCTTGGGGCGCCCGGTAACGGTGGCGCTTATGCCCTCTTCGTCAAGACGCCGGCGCAGCGGGGCCACGAAACTTTCTATAACGCCTTCGCGCTCCAGGCGCGAACTGACGATCTTGGCGACCACGTCCTTGTATTCCTGCGGGTAAAGATGCTTAAAAGCAAGATCCT
>JAQUMP010000260.1 GCA_028718065.1 Chitinivibrionales bacterium
CCCAATTCTCCTGGCCGATATTATCGGTCCAGGCGATTTGCGATGCTTGCGCTATTCTGCTTACGGCGCCGTCGGCAAGAAGCCCGAGGGCCGTCTGGATCAAGGATTGTGAGCAGATGGAATAATCATAACCGCTGCATCCGTAAAACGAAATGGCCCCGCCGTCTGGTTTTACTAGAAAACTTTTTGCAAAACACAGCGTGCTTTCGGGGGGCATTTTCATAACATCGCACGAAAGCGCAATAACATTAGTAAACGGAGTTGCGGGCAGGGCGTCGACATCGGGTATCCAAAAGTCGGGTTTTGACGCAAAGGAGCACCGGCGGATCCCGTTGGAATTCCCGTGCGCTTCAAAAACCGTAAGGGCGGGGCCTTTGGAAAACCCCGCATTTAATCGGGCGATGGTAATTTCGGTTGAATCGTAGAGGGCTTTCCCGCCCGGCGTGATGCTGTCTTCGTAAACTTCGTCGATGGCGGCATTCTTATAAAGGGACGCGGCATTTAAGAGCAGGGGTTTTATGGCGCCATGCAGATAATAGGCGACGTCGGAAGACCTGTTAATCGTAGTATATAAGAGAGAACCAAAAAGAAAAATGCGCTGCGCATTTTGGGTAAACCGGTAGTCGGTGGTAAAGGATACGATTTTGTCAACGACAATTTTTGCTTCCTGCGAATCGGAAACGGGCAGGCGGCCGAGATAAACATCGCTCCAAAGATCAAGGCCGGAAACCTCTTCCATGACCCGATCGCACCTATAGTGTCCGCCGCTATCGTACCGGCATTGCAGGTGATAATTAATGGAGCAGCTATCGGTCCCGAAAACGCCGTCTTGACTGATGTTCCATCCATCCCCGAGGCAGGCGTAATAAATATCGGAATAAATTTGATTGGTGTCGATGATATAAGCCCGGTCTGCGGTACAAACCTTTCTTATGGGGACTAATTTCAGGTCACCGAACAGTAAAACCCACGTTATCCCATCATGTAAATATTCATCCTGAATGCAGGTGCGGATTTTTTCCTGCATGTCCGCGCCCCGGCAGTTTGTGCTGATGGAATCGGTCCGGGCAAGATAGGTCTTTAGCCCCTTTTGCCATTTTAATTGCATCAGCCGCTGCGCCTGATGCAGGATGCCCTTTTCGTCCGGTGCGATAATTAGATAATCAAAACGCGCCTGTGGCTTGAAGGGCGGGTCGCCGACATGAACATTTGCAAAGCCGCCCGACCACAGGATCATGATAAACAGGACAACCAGACGCAATCCCATGTAAACTCCGTGCAATTATCGCGAAGCCGGTGCGGGCATCCGCACCCTTCTTTTGGAAAGCAGATTGGGAACGTATTCAAGCTGAGGAATCTTTATCTTTCCGGCATTCCAGACCTCACCTTTATGTAAAGGCGTGGCCGGGGAATCCTGAAAAAAACCTGCGATTATGCCGCTGTTCATATACCAGCCGAGTTCCACGGTCAATTGCGGCGTTGCCGCGGTGCTGTCCGGCGGGCCATCGAAGTATTTTACGTAAATTGAGTAGGTCCCGTCCGCCATGTTCATGCAGGAAATATTGTCGGGTTCGTACCGCCGCTCGATCATGCCTGAATTGTCAAGGCCGTACCGGTAACCATCGCCTGAAAACTGAGGATCATCTTCGCTCGACAGCTTGGTCCCCCAGTCGGGGTTTGGGTTATACCAGTAACAGGTATCGCCGCTGCTGTCATTGACAAAATACAAATCCCAGTCGATCGGGTCTTGCGCGGCAAATTCTACGCTGAAGGTATCGCCGGCGGCGATAAAGCGGCCGCCGGGAAAATAACCGGAGGCGTCGATGGTGGTCGGCGCAACCGATAGATAAAGACGGCGGTCACTTGATTCGGCGAGCTGCACGGAGGAACTGTCCATTATTACAATGGTCCCCACCAAAGTACCGCTGTCAACAACCACGCTAAACGAATCGAGGCCGCAGAGCTTAATCGGGTTCGTTCGCACCCTTCCTTTTTCGGGCACGGCACTATACGCGATCTTTCCATTGTGAATAATTTTTGTGGGTTTGATAATCAAGGGACAATCGGAATAAGAACAGGAGGGGTCTTGAATGACAAATTGTAAAGTAATGCTGTCTGCCTTTAAAAAATATACATAATAATTATTGGTATAACTATTCGAAGAAACGGAATAATAATCGGCCGCCAATGAATTTATAAGAAATGTATCCGCCGCCGCGTCATAGATGGCCAGATTCGAGATGGCGTATAAACCCGATAGATAATTGCTTCCGTCGTTAATCACCAAATCGGGCAGGCGCACGGTGTCGCCGGCAACGACATCCGCCGCGATCGATATATATCCCAGATCGGTTATTATATAGTGCCCCCGCGGCATATCATAAAAACAGTAATATCCCAAGGAATCGGTCGTGGCTATAAAATTAGTACCGTATATTAATAAGAAATGATAGGGCAAGCCATAGTTGCCGGGGGTAACTACCCGGCCCTTCAGCGTGCCTGTTTCAGGCGTCGTGCTCTGCACCGGGCCGGTGGAGCACGCGTAAATGCCAAGAAGCAAAAGGGCGGATATTAATCGAGCCCTATAAAATATTTTAGCAGGCATGTGCGTTCTTTTTTTTAATTTTGGAAGGAGGTGCCTATTTTCAGAACAGGAAATCGTATCGCTCCGTTCTTTGTATTATACACCCGGTTTTTTTTTAAAACAATCCCTATCTTGTATTTGTATTGGGTAATTTACAGAAGAGAAATAAAAAAAGCCCTGAAATTTCTTTTTAAAAGGAATTTCAAGGCCAGAGAACAATGAGCTAGGAAGGATTTGAACCTTCGACTCTCGCCTTAAAAGGGCGATACTCCCTATAAAAATATGCCCTTTTTCATGCGGAAACCGCATTTTTATCTTTCTCCCCGGTAAAGTGTACGGCGGTGAGTACGGTTTCGGGAAACCGGATCAGCGCCGCCGCCTCGTCCCCCGGTCGATTAAAATAGACTTTCAACATGTCGCTGGCCCATCCGGCGACACTCATCACCCATTCCCTGGGATTCCCGGCTTCGATCAGTTTTAAAACCGCGACGTGTCGTAAATCATGTTGCCGCAGCCAGGGCATACCGGCCAGGCTCGCGCACCGCTTAAAAGACTTATGAATATTTCCCAGCGGTTTATATTGCCCGGCTTCGTAGCGGTAAAACAACCATGGGCAATCTTCGGGAATGTTGCGGAAGTATTCAACCAGGCCGGGAAAAACAGGCTTTACACACGCGCGCCCGTTCTTGGTATAGATGCCCGGAATGGTGATCTTGTTCGTAAAGCGATTATAAAAACTCTTGGGCGCGCGGACAAGCTCGCCTTTCCTGCACGGTATTACAAGACAGTATTGCACATAGGGCAAATTATCCGGCGCCTCCTGTGCCGTTACCCGCAATAATTCCGCCTCCTGCTCCGGCGTCAAAACAATTTCCCGCGGTTTCTCTTTTTCCTTCCGAATTCCCTTGAGCGGATTTTCGGGAATCTTTTCTTCCTGCACGGCGTAATTAAGCGCCGCCATGGCAAAGACTTTAAGCTTATTGATGGCCGCGCACGAAAGCCGCTTGCCGGTATTGATTGCAGCGTCATTCTTTTGCAGCCGGATAAAATCTTTAAAGACTCGGGAAAGATTATACAGCGGTGTCGCGCCGATCTCCCGCAGGCGCCGGAAATAGCAATCCGCCCGGCTTTTTGAGAGGTCATTGTTTTGGCAATAAAAATCCAGTACTTCGTTTAAGGTTTGAAATTCCGATAATGTCAAAGAGCGGGCCTCGTCTTGCGCCCTCTGCTGCAATTCTTTCTTGATTTGAAAGAAGCGCATTTTCGCCGCGTTGTTTCCGCCTTCGAATTGCTCGCGCTTGCGGTATTGCCTTCCGGCCGACCACGCGCGCACATCGAGGAAAAACACGCCCGGCTTTATCTGTTGAATGCCCATGGTTTAATCTCCTGTGGGCACTCCGACCACTTTAAAAATATCATGGCGGGCGCCTCCCGACAATAGCATTCGTCTACCTTTTCCTGCATTGCAATAAGTTACCAGATAGTAACCCTTTCTCAATGTCAAGAATTCGGTATCGAATACAGCGGTGTCCGAGGCGCACAATGCCGGGCAATAGGTTTTTTTGTGTCCATTTAGAAATGGCCTTCCGGGATATGTTTAGGTGCGCCGCGAGTTCGTCCGCATCAAAGAATGCTTTTTCTGTTTTCTGTTCATCCATGGCGCGCCTCACGGTCTGCCGGCGCCCGGAGTTTAAGCTCTTGAAACTTGCTTTCGGCAGCGTCCAGGGTGGTATAGGACCATGCCCGGCGGCCCCAGCTTTCGGACTCTGGATAATATTCTTTCAGCTTGCCGGTTAAAATTCGTTCCCTGTGTTCACCATCGGCGATAAAGGCGATTTCCGGCTCGACCCGGGCAACTACCACGTCGTAGCCGACCACGGGCCCAGCCTCGTCGTATTGTATCGCGTAAATAGCATGCGAAGCCGACCGTTTTACACGGCCGTAGACCACGCCGGGCTTGCCAAAGGTTTCGGGCAGCGGTTTGATTTCGGTTGCCGTGGTCATTGGTGTTGCTCCTTAAGTTTTTTGCGGATCAACTGGCACAGCGATTGAACCGAAACCCGGCGGCCCTCGATACGCTCACAGTCGCGGTCTGTCAATGTCTTGTGAATCGCAAATTTTTCAGGGAGTGCCATGACCAGATCGACGTAGGGTTGTGTTGCCGGGCTGTTCTGGTAAATGGCCTTGATCTTGGTTTTCAACGTGACGGTTGTGGCCGCCACCGCGAAGGCTTCGATAATAAGGCGGACCACCTTCTGCTGGAATTTCTGCAAAGGGGTTTTCTTTCGCCGTTTCCGTCGTCTCATGCGGCCCGCCGATCTATGCCTGCGGCCAGGCGCTTCTGTTGCTCGTGTTGCCCGATAAAGTTGTAAATCCTTCCGCGCGCCCGGTCGGTGAGCGCTGCAAACCCGTCAAGCCGGTTTTTTAAATCGTCTTCGGAAATATGCAGCAGCTCGGCGACATCCTTGTGGGCGATACCGGCCAATCGTAACCGCTCCTTAAGTTTGAATTCTGGTTTTTTCATTTTTTTTCCTTTTTATGAACCCCTATAAAGCGATCAGACACCAAGGGTGTCGATACTTTATGGTTCTTAATAAGATTCTTAAAAGATAAGAAGATACTTAGTAGGTAAATTTTGGACATTTTTTGGTAAAATTTGGACTGCAACCCCCCCCCCTTAAAACTTTTTTTGGACATCATTACCGGTAAAATTTGGACAGCCTTCATTTTGCCTTGTTTCCATTTCGGGCCTGCCTGTTTAAGAAATCGCGTTTGAATATTTTTGGCGGGTGGATGAAAACTTTCCAGCGGTCGTTGTCGCGCGCAATTAAGCATGCGCCTGTCGGTATATCTTTCAACGATTCAAGGCCATCATATACCGCTTGCCTGGAGAGGCCGGAGTATTCAGCAAGGACACCGGTTTCAGCTTCGCAATAATCATATTTGCGATCGTTAAAAGCCTCATCAAAAGGTTTTCCGTCTTTATTGTCTTCGTCTTCTTCGTACGAATAAAACGAAAAATGCCGCATCACAGGGTATAGAGCATTTGCCGATTCGGTTGCTT
>JAQUMP010000261.1 GCA_028718065.1 Chitinivibrionales bacterium
TGATGCTCGGCGAAGGGTGGAAGGTAAATATATCTTTTTATTGCGCCGATTACTGGGGCGAACCCGGTTTTGGATTCTACTATAATCTCAACCCAAAAATTGAATTTCAGACCGACAAGGTTTGTCCCAAGCCTATAGCGCCGGCGTTTGCCGCCATGAGCTATTTGCTGGAAGGCCACACTTCGGCGGGACGGATCGAATGGTTGGGCGCCGGTGTTCTCGGCTATGCCTTTGAACGCGGCGACGATATTATCCTTGTTTTCTGGGACAATAGCGGCGCCGACCGGACCGTGTCGGTTCCGGTGGGTGTTCCGGCTGTTACGCTGGTAAATTGGATGGGTAACGAACGCAAGGCCGCCACGGCCGACGGCGAGCTTACCCTTAAACTTTCGGGCGACCCCGTTTACATTCAGGGAGTTTCTAAAGATGTCTGGAGCGCCGCGGCCGTAAAGCCCCTTACCCTGAGTTCGTCGCGGGCGGTTGCGTATCCCGCGGGAAAATTATTGGTAAAGGGGACTGCCGCTGTCCCAAAATCCTTCGATCAGTCAAAGCCCCTGGAGGCGGTGGTCTCCGTGGAAATGCAGGCCTCGTCCGGAAAGACGCTTACGGCCTCAAAGGCGTTGTCTCTTTCTGTCAAGCCTACGGCCTTTGAAATCCCGGTGGCCATGCCGATAAACGTTACGCCGGGCAAATATTCCGTGGTCGCCAAGCTTTCGGCGCAAGGCCGCACGCTGTTTACCACGGGCATGCTGGCCGAGGTTGCGTCCCCGATCTTGACAGGTGACATGGAACCCCTTTTTGATTCCAAAGCGCGCCCGAGCGGCCTTTCTCTGAAAATCTCCGAAAAGCGGGGAGCGGCCGCAAGCGGAACGGCCTCCGTTCGGATACAAGGACTACCGGGAGCCGGACTGGAAAGCGCCTTCAGCCTTGCGGCGGGGGAGACCAAAACCATCAAATTTAAAACCCAAAACCTTGCGATAGATCCTCTAACAATGTATAAAGTCGATTTTAAAATGGCCCTATCGGACGGCTATAGCCAGACCGGAATCAAGGAAGTTAATTTTACCGGCGCCGCCAAATTTGCGGCAGCACCGAAAATCAATTCCGATCCTGCCCAATGGGCTGCCATCCCGGTTTGGGAACTTAAAGGTAAAGAGCGTGTCGTGCGGTCGCCGCAATATTTTAAAAACCAGGAAGTCGCATTCCGCATGGCCTGGGACGAAAAAAATCTCTATGTTTTCGCCGAAGTAAAAGATACTATCTTCATGCAACCCTACACCGGGTTCGACACCTGGAAAGGGGATTGTATTCAATTGGACATAGATCTGGATGCCGGGATGATCGTCGCGGAGACCGGAAACCTGCTTGCCGATAATGCGCTCAAAGCCGCACGGCGATATACGGAAATCGATCTGGCCCTTACCAAAAACGGCCCCGAAGCCTTTCGGACAGCGACCTTCGATTCAAAAGCACTGCCGGCGAACCTTATTCCCAAAAACCAAGTCGATCTTTCCGTGCTTCGCAAAGGGGACAAAACCATTTATGAAGCCGCTATTTCATGGAAAGCTCTCGGTGCAAAATCGGCGCCCAAGGCCGGGGATATTATCGGCATAGCAGCCACATTTAACGACCGAAACGAGGAGAAGCAGCTCGATCCTTCGGCGCTCGGATTCTTTGAATTGCAGAATCCCAAACGTTTCGGCAAGGTTGTTTTGTTGTCTCCGGCATCCGGCAAATAAAATTTGCTGGAAATTTGGATAATTTTTTGTAGGGCAGGTTCTAAAACCTGCCCTTTTCTTTTCAACCATCCAAAAATAGGGGCAGGTTTAGAACCTGCCCCTGCATAAACAATCCATGTACAAATAAATATACGCTGCTAAATATTTGATTTGTCTTCCGTAATTATATAATTTGTCAATCTATTAACGATGTCTTTCTTCATTTACGCCAATTGCCTGAACAAAAGTATACACCTTAAAAAACGTCTATTTTGCAATATTTTTTTATATGTATATTTTTACTTACGTTTATTACTATAGCGTTTAAGCTTTTTGTTGATTAAATCGATTAAGTTGTGTTTTTATAGCAATTGACATACTTTTAATAAATGGCATAAGACTTGCATTAATCCTTAAGCGGATAATTAAAGTAACGATAAATTTTATTTTAAGCTTGAATTGAGGATCGCTATGATATTAAAATCATTTATTAAAAATTGCGCAGGTTACTCAATAATGGATTTGGTGATCGGCCTTACGATAACCGGAGTCGCCGTTCCTATCGGAAATAATATTATTGCATCGTCTCATAAAACGTATAATGTCCAAGCCCAGGTCAAGGAAATGGATAAAAACATTCGGAACGTCTGCGATATGATTACCCAAGACCTGCGCACGGCGGGTTCGCGCCCGCTTCAAAACGGCGCGCGCGACGTAGGCAATAGTGCCGCAATACTTCAGATTAATGTTTCGTCGGCCGATACGGTCGCGGCCACGATAACCTATGCTTACAGCGCGGATATTAAAGGTATCATACGGACTTGCCACGGCGTTTCCGAGTCGGTTGCCGAGAACATCCAGGATTTTTCGTTTACTTTTTTGGATAGCCAGGACGCAATTATCGCCACGGCGGACAGCCAGGGTTCCATCTGCAAGGTTGAATTCGTGATTGTGGGGAGAACGGCGCGCCCCGATGCGCATTTTGCCCAGAACGCCGGCTACCGGACCGAATCTCTTACGTCAACCATGGCCCTGCGCAATATGCTCTAAAGGTCCGTGCGTTTTTGGTCTTAAAAACATTCCTGTTTCGTGCGGTTTGAAGGAGATGCTTTTTATGGATTTTAGGAGAACAGGTACGCGCGTCGTCGGCATGTGCGGATTGTTTGCCGGTGCGCTGATTTTTTCCGACGCGTCGGCATTGTCGGCGGCCGGCGGCGGCAAAGAAAGCGTTCAAAAGATTTCCGTCCTGGTCGCCCCGCCGGTGAATGCGGACGGCAACAATACCAAGAGCACCTGGTTTTCAGCCCTCTCGGACGAAATGATCGCATTCCGGTTTGCCGCGCTTGACAAATTCGAACGCATCCCCTTCGACCAATTCGCCGCCAATTGCAACATTACGGCCAATACGCTGGATTGCAATGACCCCGCGGTCCTGAAGACGCTGGTTAAATACGGCGTGGATTATGTAATTTCGTCCAAATACGAAATCACGAATTTCGGGAAAAAGGTTGTTTACTATAGTGAATTTTATTCGGTCGACAAAAAAACCACGAGCGCTATTATTGAGAAAAAGTTTAAAATCGAGGAAACGGGTTCCGAACTCGATTCCTGCGCCGCCCGGTTTTTGGCCTTGTGCGGGGTGCAGCTTACACCCGATCAACAGCATTTTTTCGATATCGCCGCGATCAGTGAAAATGTCAAAAGCCTAAAAGAAACGGGCAAACTTCTCGCCGCGGAACGGAACAATGCGATCCCGCCTGAGAAATGCGAGTCGGAGCTTGAAAAAATTACCGGGACCGATTCGCGCATGCTGATTGCCTTTAATCATGGCGCCGGGATCGCGCTTAAAAGCGAACAATACGAAAAAGCGAATGCGATTTACAAGAACATATTTAATATCATCCCGAATTACGCGCCCCTGTACGCCGCTCTGGCGCGAACGTCGCGGCTTTCATTAAACTTAAACAATGCTCTTTACTATGCGGAACTGGGGGAGAAAAAAGGGATCATAACGCCGGAGTTGCTCCTGGAAAAAGCCTTTACGCTGGCGGCGATGGGCGATTCGACCCAGGCCGCTACTGCGTACCGGCAGATCCTGGGGCTCAACCCCGACGAGCCGCATGCCCTTTTATTTCTGGCCCAGCGCGGTAACGCCCAAGGCAAAGCTGCCGCGGCGCTCGCCCTGGCCGAACGGCTGCTTAAACGCGAGGCCAAAAACGGCCTGGCGTATCTTGAAAAAGGAAAAAGCCTTTTCGCACTCGGGAAATCCGCGGAAGCAGCCGAGGTTTTTTTGCACACGGTAACGCTCCTGCCCTCCAATCCCGAGGCGCACAGTTTTCTGGGGGACTATTACAGCGAACAAGGGGATTATAAAACCGCCGCGACCCATTATAAAAAAGCAATTCCCGCGCTTTCGGACAATGTCGAATTAAATATGAAAGCGGCTCAGGCCTGCGAAATGGCCCAGGACCTGCAATGCGCTCTGATGATTCTGAGGCGTTTCGATATACCGCCTTTTGCCGGCAACAACCTCATCCAGAGAAAGCTCGGCATGCTCGAATACGCCCTGCGCGACACCCAAAACGCCCTGCGTTACCTTACGGTGAGCGTAAAGCTTGACAAAACCGACGACGAAGCGCTCATGATTCTGGGCGGTCTGTATGCCGGTAAAAACGATGCGGACAAAGCCATAGACATGTATGTGCGGGCGCTCGCCATTATCAAGAACAAGGCCGCTTGTCAATTGGCACTTGCGAAATTGTATATCCTCAAGAACCGGCCGTCCGAAGCGCTTGCGCTGCTGCGGAATTTAATCGACGGCAACCCCCGTTACGCGGAAGCCAACCGTTATCTCGGCGACGTTTTCATGATGCTCGGCGACGATTCCAAGGCCCTGCAAAGTTATCTGGCGGAACGGCAGTATCATGGCGAAACCGTGCTCTTGCAACAGCGTATCGCGCAACTTTTTTATGCCACGGCAGCGTGGGAAAAAGCCCAGGAAGAATACGGAAAATTGCTTGCCATGAAAGGAATGAACGCACCTGATTTTTACAAGCTTGCAGTAGTAAAGCTTTATCTGGGCCGTGTGGCCGAGGCGCCCGAGTTGATTGCCCGCGCGCAAGCCGGCGGCGCGCCCGATGCAGGCCTCGCTTTTGAGTTGGCGGTTGCTTTCGATCAGGCCGGTCAGACACTTCGCGCCGTCGATTGGTTGAATGTCTGTTTGCAGCAAGCCCCCGGCAACGAAGATGCGCTGCTGCGCCTTTCACGCGATTTCGGAGCGCTTAAAAAAGACAGCGCTTCGGCGGAGACCATGCTGAAACTTTTCGCGCTTAACAACAACAAATATTCGGTCCTGCTTGCCCGGGCCGGGCACTTGTTCCTGGGTTGCGGCAGTAAAGATCGGGCACGTAAGGCCTACCAAACTTTTCTGGAGAAAAAATATGTCGACCGCGAGGTTACCTGCAACCTGGCGCAAATCGAATTCGGCGGCGCGCGTTTTGAACAGGTAATCGCCCTGCTCGAACCGCTCGCGGCAGACGCCGCCCTGGCCGAATCCTACCGCATGATGCTGGCCGAGTGTTTCGCGGCCAAGGAGCAATTCGTCAAGGTCTTACCTGTTGTAAACGCGGTGCTTGCCCAAAACGCCAACCAACTGCGGGCCTTGCAGCTCGCCGCGCTCGCCAGCGAAAAAACCAACGCGCTCGGCGATGCGATTCGTTTCAGCGCGCGCTATTGCGAACTGGCGCCACTTGCGGTACGGGCCGATTGCGCTTTTCATCTCGGTGAATTATACGAAAACGTAGACAGCCTTGACAATGCAATCGAACGGTATACTCTTAATGTAAGCCAGTTCCCCAACGACGTGCGCAGCTTTAAACGTCTTATTGAGTTGTACATGGAAGCATCCGAATTCGCCCAGGCCCAAAC
>JAQUMP010000262.1 GCA_028718065.1 Chitinivibrionales bacterium
GACGCTCAAAACGTGTACCGCACCATCGAATGCATCGCTGGGAATATTAACGGACGGCGAATTTAAAGTGCTGCGGGATGCAGGCGTGGTTTGTTACAACCATAATCTGGAAACGGGCCGGTCTTATTTTAACGCCCTTTGCACCACCCATTCCTACGACGACCGGATCGCAACCGTCAAGCGCGCTAAAAAGGCGGGGCTGCGGGTGTGTTGCGGCGGCATATTCGGTCTGGGTGAATCCTGGATCGACCGCAAAGAACTCTGTTTACAATTGCGCGAACTTGACGTTGATACGATTCCCCTTAATTTTTTTAATCCGGTTCCGGGGACGGCGCTGCCGCCGCCGATCGAGGGCCCTCTTGATTTTTTAAAAATTGTTTCCCTTTTCCGCCTGGCGCACCCCGATAAAACAATAAAAGTTTGCGGCGGCCGGGAGTATCACCTCGGCAAAATCCAGAATTTAATGTTTTATGCCGGCGCCAACGGGTATGTTTCGGGCGATTATCTCACCACCAGGGGCGACCCGGTTGAATCCGATGATGCCATGCTTTCGCTGCTGGAATTAGCAAAACTTCCAGCTTGAAAAAAAAACAAGAGCGTGGTATACTTAAGCACGGTAATTGATATTGCGCCGCACAATCTGAAAATCCCCTCTTTGCTAAAAAAATGGGGATATACAAAAACGAGAAAGTATTTAATCGCTTATGAAAATCAATATTTACACCTGTGGAAAATACCAGGTTTTAAAATTCGTCGAAGACCTTAAAGTGGTTTCCGAGCTTTCCGAGCTCCAGTTTTTAATCGAGGGCTATTTAAAACAAGGGAAAAAAAATATCGCCGTTAGTTTTACGGACTCGTCCTACATATACAGCGGCGCGATCGCCGTACTTATCGCCTGCTACAAAATCGTTAAAAACCAGGGCGGCGATCTGTGTATCCTTGAACCCAACCCCGATATCTTGTCGATTCTGACGTTTTTAAACATTAACAGGCTCATCGCTATTTACGAATCGGAATTCGCCCTGCCCGATTATGTTCCGGCCCCCGCGCCCATGACGGCCTAATTTACAAATACGGCGCCAACGCGCTTTGCAAAGGGTTGCCGCCAAGCTGGGCAATGACCGTGGGCGCAATACCGGCGGCGCGCAGAGGCGCGACAATATCCTGCGCCAAATCGGGCGCCCACGAAACAAGCATGAGCGCGCCGGCTTGGGCCTGGAAGGATATTTTTGAAAGGCCTTGGGCCGCCAAAAGGCACGAATCGCCCGCCCGGTATTCTTTCCTTGTTCCGTGTTTGTCAAGAATGTAGGCCGCGCCGCGCATAAGCGTGCAGACGGCGAAAGAATTTCGCGGCGTCGGCGAAAATTCGGCCGTCTTGACAAATTCGTATTCTTCCAAAGCAAAATAGGAGCAGGCCACGCGCAATCGCCGGATAATTCCTTTGTCTGCTTCGAGCGGCACGGCCTGAATCTTATGGTGGCCATGCGCCTCCAGGCGCAGCGAGGCCAGGGCCTGCTCAATATGCAGCGCGCGCGGAGCGCCGTCTTCACCGATTCTGCCCCAATCGTAAAGTCGAAAAGTGATGTCGGACGTTTGCTGGACTTCGTAAAGCAGAATACCTGCATCGATGGCATGAATCGTTCCGGCCGGCACAAAAACCACATCGCCGGCGGCGATATCGATAAAATTTAAATAATCCTGCAGAGTATCGGTTTTGACCCCTTGCCGGATATCGGCGGCGCTCACGCCGGGGTTAACGCCGCAGATGAGGCGCGCGCCGGGCCGAGCCTTGACAACATACCAACATTCGGTTTTACCGCGATCGCCCCAGCCGCCTGTCCGCGCCTGGGCATCGTCCGGATGCACCTGCACCGAAAGTTTGTCCTGGGCATCGATAAATTTAAAAAGCAGCGGAAACTCATCGACCGCTCCGGCGGCCCGTCCTAAAAGAGCGTGCCCCTCCTGCGTGGCAATAGCATTAAGCGTACGTCCGGAAAAAGGCGTCGTCGTGCAAATGCTTTCGTCGCCCATAACGCCGGAAATTTCCCAGCTCTCGCCGATGGAGCGGCCCGCGGGAATGTTTTTATGGAATACGGTAACCAGCTCCCGGCCGCCCCAGATTTTTTCCTTAAAAACCGGCGCAAAACTGAGGGGAGGAATGTCTTGGACCACGCGAATCAGTTCTTGGTTAAAACAGGGGTCTTTTTTTTGTCAATCACGGCTTCTTTAAAATTTTCAAGCGAGGGAAAGAGAAAATTGTCGAACACGACATCGAATTTTAGGGTTGTAAAGAGGTAATTAACGTACTC
The DNA here is from genome assembly GCA_028718065.1 of Chitinivibrionales bacterium. Classification (GTDB taxonomy): domain Bacteria; phylum Fibrobacterota; class Chitinivibrionia; order Chitinivibrionales; family FEN-1185; genus JAQUMP01. The sequence goes on from JAQUMP010000262.1 coordinate 2,310, forward strand.
GTTTGAGGAAATAATATAAATCGCGCCCCCGAGTTTTTTTACCTTGTTCAGGTTATAAACCAGCGCGCCGATCCCGCCCGAGCAGATAAAGGAGACGTCGTTTAAATTAAAGGCAATATGATAAAAACCATCGTCGATGACCTGCTGGATTTCCTTGTCGAGCAGGCGGGCGCATTCCCAATCCACTTTACCCACGATCTTGATGATCTTAAAACCGTTTATTTCAGAAATGGCAAGTTCCATGACTCATCCCTCCGGGAAACCCAAAATCAAATGAGAATATATATTTCATTATAACTATACCATAAAAAGAAATCAATTTCAATTAAATAATTCGCGTGGCCGGTTTCACGGTTTTAGATCATGTTTTTTTAAGGGCTTGACATTAAACATATCGTATCGTAAGCTAAGGTATCTGCAAAGGATGGTTTTTATGCAAGCGTGGGAATACCAGTTTCTAATTGCCGAAAAATACGGCAAGGGTATTTTCGGCGGGCTTATGCCCAAGGAAATATCCTGGAAGGTGCATTACGTAAACGGCAAAGCCCTCCCCAACTGGGACGATATGATTTTGTATTCCTACTTAGCCAAGACGGGCGAAGAAGGCTGGGAAGTCGTGGATATGGCCACGCACATGACCATCCGTACCGGCAGTCTGCCGGTGGAACATCTCTATATAATTTTAAAGCGGCCTAAGTCCTGACCTTGATTAATCGGATTAAAATGATTAAGCGGATTTGAAGCGATAAAAGAATTTTATCAATGAGCAGCCGCGAGAAGTCTTTTTCGGACCGAAGGCATTTCCCGCATTAAATCCAACAATTTTTCGACTGGTTTGGGCATTGGACTGCGGCCGGTTTCCCAATCCTGCAACGTCCGCAGATTTGCCCCAACCGCCTCGGCCAAAACTTTTTGGGTAAGTCCTAACTCATCGTGACGAATTGCTTGCAGCCGTTTAGCCCGAAATTTTTCCAATTGCCGCTCGTCCATCCACGAAACGCGTCTTTTGCCTTGAGCGGAGAGCCGCGTAATCCGAAATTTTTCCGTAGTTTTCATTTAATAGTCTCCTTGATAATCTTGTACAGGATCTTCTTTTCAGATTCGGTTATATCTTCCTTTTCGTTTTTTGCATAAACATCAAGTAACCAAACTTCACCCCGGAGATCAACGAAATAATATACAATTCTTGCACCTCCGCTTTTTCCTGAATGTCCAAGCCTCATTCGAACTTTTCTGGCCCCGCCCGTTCCTTTTATAATGTCCCCGCGATACGGGTCTTCCAGCAAATCGTTTTGCATTCGCTCTATATCATCGAGTGATGCAAGTTTATCGATTTTTTTAATAAATTCCGGAATTTCAATAAATACAATATCCGCGGTAATAATATACGGGATTTCCGTATATTATGCAAGTATTATTTTAAAAAGCAATTCAACACAAACAGGAACCGATGTTCTTAATTAGCACGATTTTTCTAAGCGGAAAACATACGTTTTGATTTGTTTTTTGCCAGCCCCCCCTTGGGCATAGTATTTTAGAATAGAAAATGGAGGTGAGTACCATGTGGTCAACTGCCGTAAAAGAGCATGATTCAAGGGTGTGAATGTTTGATGGGCAAGAGCTGCTTGGAGGTTAAAATGGACATGATACGAGACCCGATTGTGGAAGAGGTTCGGAAGGCACGGAATGAACATGCGGCAAAATTCAATAACAATATTGACGAAATCGTCAAAGATATTCAAGAGCGACAAGAGAAATATGGCGCCCGCCTTGTTCGCCGTCCGCCGAGAATAAAGTTGCGTGCAACAGGAACATAAATACGCGGTACATGACATATAACGAGTTTGTTGCCGACCGGAAAACCTCATACGCTGTGGTAAGGGCGGTATGGGAAGCCGTTAAGGATGAACTCCCATCAATACAACCAAAGATCGCATCTCTTTTAGATGATTTACGAAACCGGGATAGGCAATAAAGCAAAAAAACCTTGACTTTCTTGGGTATTAAAAGATATACTTATTATAGTACCTATCCTATTAGCCGAGTGAAAACTCAGGAAAGGGGGGCACACAAGGATTCGTATCTTGTATGCAACACCACACTACGCAGATTCAAACCGCTGTTGTTAATTAACCATTTTCATTTTTTAAAAGGAGTATTGTATGTTTAAATTACTAAGAAACAAAAAAGGTTTTACACTTATTGAACTCATGATCGTTATTGTTATTATCGGGATTTTGGCGGCGTTGGCAATTCCAAGATATGTGGCGGCCTCGGCAAAAGCTAAAATGAATGAAGTTCCAACAGTTCTTGCGGGATATGAAACTTCCGAGTTAGCGTATATGCAGGAAACCGGATCTCTCGGCAGCGCTGCGGTAATCGCTTATGATGGAGCAAGCGGCAGCAAGTGGTTTACTTATGCAGATGGAGCGGCTGATGGACAATACAAAGGAACAGCAATCAATCAAGTAGGCGATTTTGTTCAAAATGCCTATCTTTTAACGACTGTTGCTGCCGGCACAGGCGCAATCACTCATTCACAAAGCGGAAGTACCGATGCCATTGCTAAAAAGTATTGTCCTAATTTTATGCCTTAATCTTTGAGATTGTTTCTGATAAAAGGCCTTCACAGAAGTGGGGGCTTTTTTTTTTCATTTCAGCGAGGTAATATCCTTTCTGTTTAGGTTCATTATTCGATAAGAACTATTATGTTATTAGGGCGACGCAAGGTATTTTATGATTCAATAATTTTTGTTAGCATTTTAGCCATTTTTACCCCGATCTGGTTTTTAACGAGTGAATTTACCGATATTAAAAGCGTCTTTGCCTTTCTTCTTATTCCAACCGCTCTCATTGTATATCTAAGAAAACAGTCTTTTGATTCCTGTAAATCTTCTTTTTCTTCTTTTATTGGCCCAATTGTTTTTATTGGTTTGCTTGTTTTTACGCTTATAAACTGGTACTCACTAAGTTATCCTTATCCCGGCAACCGCATGATGACCGTGGCATGGCTTGATTTTTTGGCCTTCCTATGCGGTGCTTTTATTTTTTCGAGAGATAAGATTCTCCATGTTTTCTGGTCTGCTATGCTTATTGTCGGCATAGCATGTACGCTCTATCTTTTCGCGGAAATTTTCCGTTTTGTCCGCCCTCTGGGGACAAATCTTTCCACGCCTGCGGCATTGCTCTCCAATATCAATGGTTTCGGCCTGCTCGTAATTTACAATACGATAGCCGGCTTGTGGTTGTTCCAAAATAAAACTCAACGCGCTGTCAGATTTTTGGTTATTGTTTCCCTCGCAATCCAGTTTATTGGCCTGATCGTGGT
>JAQUMP010000263.1 GCA_028718065.1 Chitinivibrionales bacterium
CATCGAGAGTGCAATCGGCATCGGCCTGATCCCCAATATGCCGCGGGAGCGGGTCCATTTTGTGGGCAATACCTCGATCCGCGGGGCCAAAATCGTGGCGCTTTATCGGGAGGCGTTTGAACAGATTATCGGCATCGAACGCAAAACCACCTACTACGATCTTATGGGCGCGCCCGATTACGTGGAGGAATTTTCCAAGGCAATGTTCCTGCCGCACACCGATATCGAAGCGTTCATGCGGCAGGAGTGATAAAAAATTAACAGGGAGTTATCGTGTCGACCTTTCGCGAAAAAATTATCGAAGGCAAAGAATTTATTATAACCTGCGAGTTCGTACCGGGACGCGGCAGCAGGGGCCAGGCGGTGGAAGAGGTCATTAAGTTCGGGGAAAAAGTCGCGGCCTCGGGCTTACCGATTCATGCCCTGAGCATTACCGACAATCCCGGCGGCAATCCCGCCATCGGGCCCGATGTGCTGGCCGAAGAGCTTGCGTCCCGTAACGTAGAATCACTGGTCCATTTTTCCTGCGCGGGAATGAACCGCAACACCATGGAATCGCGCGCCTCAGGACTCGCCCGCAAAGGCCTGGAGAACGTGCTCGTGGTTTCGGGCGATTATCCGGTGGGCGGCTACCAAGGCACGGCCCGGCCGGTCTTCGACCTGGATTCGGCCCAGGCCATCCGCTATTTAAAAGAGATGAACGCCGGATTGCCTTTGCCGGGCAAAAACAAAGAGGGCGTTCCCAATGCGCTGCCGCAGACAAATTTTTTCCTGGCGAGCGGCGTGGCCCCCTTCGGCAAGAACCAGGCCGAGCTCTATACCCAGTTTGTAAAGCTTGACAAAAAGATAGCGGCAGGCGTCGATTTGATAATTCCGCAACTGGGGTACGATATCCGCAAGTTCGTGGAAGTGCTTAAGTATCTTAAATACCGCCGTTTTTCCGTGCCGCTCTTCGGCAACTGTTACGTGCTGAGCCGGCCGGCGGCGCGCATCATGAACAAAGGCGAAGTGCCCGGGGTCGTGGTCACGGATGAGCTTTTGCAGGTCCTCGAAAAAGAGGCCGCCGCGGCGGACAAAGGCAAACAGGCCCGGCTGCAAAGGGCGGCCCAGCTTACGGCCATCTTCCGGGGGCTTGGGTTGCGCGGCGTGCATCTGGGCGGGTTCGGCCTTAAATTTGAGGACTTTGAATTTATCATTAAGTATTCCCAGGAAATTACGCCCAATTGGCGCACGTTTGTCCCTAATTTCGGCTTCGGCAAAAAGGACGAGTACTACTTTTTTCCGGACGATCCGGAATTGACTTTTAAGGAAGACAAACTCGTTCCCGTTGCGCGTCCGGCGAGAAAGCTTTTTTCCGTTAATTTCGGGCTGTCGCGCTTAACGCACCGCACGGTATTTACAAAAGGGACAATCGGCTTTGCCCTTGGCAAAGCTCTGTACCGTTTTCTTGAAAAACGTCCCGCGCTCGGCAGGGTGTCTTATTTTATGGAGAGGCAGATTAAGAGAATGCTTTTTGATTGCCAGGAGTGCGGGGACTGCGCTCTTTTTAACGTCGGCTATCTCTGCCCCATGTCGCAGTGCGCAAAATCCCAGCGCAACGGCCCCTGCGGCGGCAGCCGTAACGGCATGTGCGAGGCCGATGCAGCCAAACAATGCATCTGGGTGCGCGCGTATGGCCGCCTCGCGCCTTCGCGGGCCCTGGGCTCAATTAACGAATATGTTCCTCCTGTCAATTACGCCCTGAGTAAATCGACCTCGTGGGGAAACTACTTTCTGGGCAAAGACCATACCGGACGGCCGGCTGCCTGATAAAAAGGTATCCGGCCGGCCTGCCTCGAAAAATCACGCTTGCGGCTTAATCATCGGGCAAACTATTTTAGAGCCCGGCGTTCTCAAATTATTCACAATTATCAAGGAGACGGAATGAAATCCTGTTTTAGCATCGCCGCGGTCCCATTCATTGCGGTCATGGTTTACAGTTGCACTGCAAAAACCGCCGGGACCGCCGCCAAAATCGACCTTAAAACCACGCAGGATTCCGTCAGCTACATCATCGGCACGGACATCGCCAATTCACTCAAACAGGTCAAGGACCAGATTAATGTTGCAGTCCTGCTCAGGGGTTTTCAGGACCAGCTTGCCGCAAAAGAATCGCCGATTGCGCCCGAGAGGGCCCAGGCGATCATGCAGGCCTTCAGCGCTAAAATGCGCGATAAGCAAGCGGAGCAATCTAAGGTGCAGGGTGAAAAAAACCTTGCGGAAGGCAAAAAGTTCCTGGAAGAAAACGGGAAAAAGCCCGGCGTGGTTACTACCCCGAGCGGTTTGCAGTATTTGGTTTTGGCAAAAGGGACCGGCCCGACGCCCAAGACCGATTCCACCAAGGTAACCGTGCAGTACAAAGGCACTTTGCTTGACGGAACAGAATTCGACAGCTCCTACAAACGCGGCCAACCGGCCGTTTTCCCGCTGAATGGGGTCATCAAGGGCTGGACGGAAGGCGTAAAATTAATGCCGGTCGGCAGCAAGTACCGGTTCTTTGTTCCGGCGGAATTAGCCTATGGCGACCGCGGCGCCGGACAGCAGATCGCCCCCAATGCGACCCTGATATTTGAAATCGAGCTCATCTCAATAGAAAAATAAAGCGCGGCATTCTTTAGGGTAACGTCTTGATATAAGGGGAACTTTTATAAGTTCCCTTTTTTGTCGAGGGCCTTTGCGCGGCCGTCGTTATAGGCGCCGACTACCAGGTTTTCCAGGTCGGAATAAGCCTCGGGTTCCAGATAGCGTTGCAGGACATCGCGGGTGAATTTAAAATTTTTATAGGCGTCCCAGAGCTTGTTATCGGCTACGAGCGTTCTAAGCGAGTCCGCGAACTCCGAAACCTGCCTGCGTTTCCGTTCCTGTTCGTCAAAGGCGCTTGACACCTGGTTCTGCAGGTTGGAAAAATCCGTTTCGGAAAGATACTGTTCGAGCATGTGCCGGCTGTCCAGCAGAAGGCTGCGGGCCTCGGCCACTTTGTTTCCGGCAAGCAATCCGCGGATTTTGGCCGCGTTGCGGTGCGCTTCATTCCTGCCGCGCATTGAATTGCCATAGGCCTGCGTTACCTGCGTTTTTATTGCGGTATAATCAGTGGCGGGTAAATATTTGTTCAGATACTCTTCCTGTTTAAAAAAACCGTTATAGGCTTGGGAGGCCTGGTTTTGCTCGATCTTCTCTTTCAGCACGGAAACAAGGGTATAGGCTTTCTTGCGTTTCTGGGAAAAGTCCGCATACGGGCCGGTCAAGGCTTTATCCAGCTTTGTAAAGCTTGCCGGATCCAGGTAGCGGACAAGAAAATCCCGTTTTAGATCGAACTGGGTGTAGGCGTTTTCCACCGAGCTCTTTTTAAGCAGCGCCAGCAGGCGTGCCGCCAGCGCTTGCGCCTGTTTGCAATTTGCCTTATTCTCCGCGTCGGCGCGGGTAACCCGCGCTTGCAGCGAGGAGACAATCGAAGCGGTTGTGTATTCTGTCAATAAGGTCTTGTTCGCTTGAAATTGGGCATAGGCCAGGCTCCCGTTTTTCTGGTCGAGCAGGTCGTTTAAGGTTCCCACCAACTGCATGGCCTCTTTCTTCTTGCCCTGAAAAACGCTGTCGGAGGTTTCGACCTGCCTTTGCAGCTCATTGAACGCCGTCGGGTCCAGATAGGTTTTAAGGCCTCCAGCCGCGCTGTCAAACGCGGCGCCGGCTTCTTCGATGCGCTTTTGTACCAGCAGGTCGCGCACGCGGGCCGCTGCCTTTTCCGCCCGGCCGGACGCTTCGATAAATTCCTTGTTCGCCTCAAAAACAAGCGTGCTGAGCGAAGAAAATGTTTTTGCATCAAGGGAGAGGGTCAATTCGGCCTTGGTACTATCGAACAAATCGAGTGCCTGCCTTCCCCGGCTTTGGCCGATAAACCCCTTAATCCGGCGCACGGTTGCGGCGGCAAGGCGCTTTTTTTCCTGAAAGGCGGCCGTTGCCTCTTCGACGCGCTTGTCAAGAACCGCGATTGCGGAGTCGCCATCAAGATAATGTGTAAAGTCATCTTCCGTTTTGCGGTACAGCGCCGCGGCCTGTTCGATCTGCTTCTTGTCAAGCATTTTACCAACGGTAATCGCGGCGGCGCGCGCCGCCGAGCGGTTGGCGGCGTAGGCCTCTTTGGCCCGGGCCGCGGCATTTTCCAGATTTTTAAATACGGCAGGGTCCAGGCACTCTTTAAGGAGCCCCGCGTTTTCCTTAAACGCGGCGTAAGCCTTTTCCCCCTCTTTGCGGTCGATAAACATTTCGATCTGCCGGGCGGAACGCGCGGCCTGGCGTTTTTCATCGGTCCAGGCGGCGAATGCATTTTCCACGCGCTCTTTGAGATCAAAAAAACGCTTGTCGTCGGCCAGATTTTGCCGCAGGGCGGCAGAGATTTTTTCAAAAAGATCATGCGCTTTGTCTATCTTAATTTTGTCGATAAGTGAATCGATCCGGCCGGCCTCGGCGGCGGCATTTTTGCGCCGGGCGTCCAGCCGCCGGTAGGCATTGACAACAGAGGCTTCGAGCGCCGAAAAAACCGCGGGGTCCAGATACTGCTTAAGGAGCCCTTTATTGTCGTTAAACCTGCCCCAGGCCACCGCCTCCTGGCCGCGCTTGATCAGCGCCTGGATGTCTTTGGCGGTGGTAAGGCAAAATTTTTTCTTATCCTGCATGGTGGCGTAGGCCGCATGCACATCCTGCTGGAGGGTTTCGAAGGTGTCCTTGGGTAAAAAGCGCCCAAGCTGCGTCCGGGATTGGTCGAATTCAAGGGACGCATCCTCGATTTTCTTATTGGTCAAAAATGTCCGAATTTGCTGCGCGCGCGCCATGGCCGCCGCTTGGGCGCGGAGGTATTCAACGTAGGCCTGCCCCGTTTTAGCTTCAAGACGCCGGAAATCTTCCTGTTCCAGCCCGGCCTTGAGGGTGTCCCGGAGTTTTCGGAAATCGGTATACGCTTGTGCGGGATGGTCCTGGTCAAGCAGATTCTGGATGTTCCGGGCAACGCCTGATGCTTTTTGACGTCTATCTTCCGCCTGCTTGCGGGCGTCGTCGACGGCCTCTTTTAATTTTTCATACACGGAAGCGTCAAGAAAGCGCCGCATCGCGGCCTGGTACAGCAAAAAAACGGTCAGGGCTTCGTCGCTATCACCCTTGTCAAGGAGCGCCCGTGTCTTGGCCGCCATGGTGGCGGCCAGGACGCTGTTTTTATGGGGCCCATTATTCGGCGGCGTCGTGAGAGCGGGAACGGCCGGCGCAGGAACAAGGGCCGGGAGAGCGGCCGGGGCGCTTTGCTTGTCTTCGGCGGCGTTGGCAATGGCCTCGTCCACCGGGGCGAGATCGCTCTCCGAAAGCCCGGCGGCAATGGCCAGATGCTGCCGGAATTCTATGCCGGCCGTTCGTCCGTTTTGCGCGAGGATTGCAAGATTGACTTTAACAAGCGAATCGGTCTTTTGCTTGACAGATGCAACTAAAGCGAGGCGGCGGGTTTTAAAATATTTTTTGTCTTTGGGGACGAGCTGCGCGCCGTATTTTTGGGCTTCAAAATCGATCAGTGACAATTGCCGGCGCGCATCACCGAGTTTGCAAGCGGTA
>JAQUMP010000264.1 GCA_028718065.1 Chitinivibrionales bacterium
GTCGAGGTTAACGGCATTTGACTGCCCGTCTACATAAAAGGCGTCACCGCAGAGGATGCTATCGGCGGTGGCGACAAGCGTTGCGCCCGCGCGAACTTCAAACTTGTAACTTGCCAATTCCGCATGAATTTTCGGCGCGATGGAAAACGGCGCGCTGCCCCCGCTGTAGGACAGCGCCTGGGCCACGCGTTTGTAGAGGCTTCCGTTTTTGTAAACCGTGACCGATATTGAATCCGTTCCGGTGGAGGTTACCGACCCCTCAACCGCGACCGCGCCGGAATCCTGGTTATCGCGGGCGTAAAACTGTAAGTCGACAGGCTTGGATGTAAACGTAACACTCTGGCCGAAAATGGTCGCGGCCGACAAAAGGGAATACCCCAGCGTTTGCAGGATAATTCGCTTCATGTCCCGGCTCCTTAAAAGTTGACCGCTTAATTACCGGACCGCACCATGCGGCACTAATTTTACGGACGATGCGCCTGATTTTAAAAGGTAAGCTCCCGCTGCATGACCCTGCGGCAGGAGGCCGTTTTCTGAAATTCCGATAAGCCGTCCGCGAATATCGTATAGCGCCGCCTTCCCGGAACTACCGGCGACCGCGACATTCCTGTTAATCGCAATAACGCCGGTGCCGCTAACTTCCCGCAACTGGATCGCGTTAAGAATGGCCCCCTTGTCCGGAACAAACGGGGCCAGACCCGATAGCGTAAGCAATAAGGATGTCGCGCTGGCGGTAAATGTTCCGATTGCAAATTGGCCATCTTTGTTCAAAGAAACCGAGCTATTGCTCGGGTCGCTGATTTTAACAATCCCGTTATCGCTCCAATAACCGGAAGCCCAAACCTGAATCTGGTATGTTTTGCCGCTGACTAAATTTTTGAGTTGCAGCGTCCAATAATCACCCTCATAGTCGGCAAAGTTAGCGCCGGAAAGTAACTTCTGGTAATTTGCGGAAAGAGCGGACGATCTCCCATTTACCCAGAAATTGCCATATTCCAACCAGGGGGTGCCTACGGCTATGAGTATATCATTGCCGACGGCGCCTTTGCTTGTCGTACCGGTAAAGGTCACGCCGTTCACGGTTACATTGGTCCCGCTCCAATTGTAAGCGTATTTCAAAGTTCCGGTTGTACTGATATCGGCGTCGGCGTGTATGTTCGTCGGGGCGCCCCAGGTAATTCCGGCGGCAAAAGCGGAAGCCCCCATACCGATAATACAAAACAAGGCCGCCTGCACTATACAGCGAGAATTTAGCGTAAAGGCTCTCATAAAAAATCCTTCCTGAAAAAGTTTGTGGCGAAGACCGGTTTAGTACCAGGTTATAAGCTTGGCGACCCTTTGATTGGCCGAGTTGGTCGCCCGCAGCATATAGATTCCCGCCGGCACCAATTTGCGGCTTAAGGCGTAACTCACGGCATGGTCATTGCCCAACCGCGCCGCCACCGACCCGTCGGACCGGACGATTTCCAACCGGTGCAACCCCGGCATGACCACGGTAACGGCTACGGTATCCTCGTTAATCGTATATGTCAAGTAACTATTCGGCGCCGGCGATAAAACCGAGGGCGCCGTCGCCGCCGGTGGAGAGGCCCCTCCCGACCATAAAAGGACCATAAGAAAAAGAAGACTTACAACATTCGCGTATTTTATAAACATACCGCGGCGTACCCTGAATGGAAAAATATTCGGCATGGCTTTTAATATATCCACAATTTTCTTGCCTGACAACCTGCTATTAATTGATTTTATTGATATAATGTAATCTCAGCATCGGCGCTTTTTATATGCCTTTAACACAATCGGCCTATTGCCGAGCATATCAATATCTTAATCAAATTGCCGAAAAGCTTGCGTCCAATTCGGAAGACACCTTTCCCGCTATCCGCGCACTCGCCGCGGGAGCCGGGATGTCGACTCTGCCCATTCTTCACGCCATCAAGCAATTAAAGGCCGAAGGAAAGATCATGGTAACGGGCAAAGGCCGGGCCGCGCGCATTAAACGGGCAAACTCCCCTATCGACTATTCGCCTTTAAAAAAAGCCGATACAATCGTGAACGCATCGCGGGAATATCGATGGGAGATACTTCGGCGGTTAATCTCGGAAGATGTTTTAAATGGAACGTACAAGGAAAATCAAAAATTGCCTTCGTTCAAGGAGCTGCATCTGCGGTTCGGGGATTGCTATCGCACCATCGCGCGGGCATTACGGGCGTGCTGCGAGAGCGGGCTTATCCGGGAATCGGGAAACCGGTACGTGGTAACCCCGCTTGCGCGCCCCTCGCATACAACCATTTATATGCTCGTCCATGATATTTTTCTTCCGGCGCACTTTAATATCCAGGACGAACGCCATCGCGATTTTCTCCGTCTGATCGAGGTCGAATGCAAAAACCGCTCGCTCAATTTAAAAATCGTCGGTCTCAATTGTTTTAGCGATCCGGCTTTTGCGAGGGATTTTAAAAACAACGCCCTGGGCGCCATTGTTTGGGGCACGTTTTTAGAAGGGAAAACGTTCCTTAACGATCTTATTTCCTTCGGCCGTCAGATCGCGATAGTCGATGAGCCGGAAAATTGCCGCGTCCTCATTGCAGGCCATCATCGTACGCACCATAACGTCCGGTTTTTCTTGCCGGGGTCATCGGAAACCGCTGCCAAAAACGTCGGCAAAATGCTCTTACGATTCGGCCATCGCCGGGTGGCGTTTATCTCCATGTACGAAACCGAACAATTTTCAACGCGCCGACTCGAAGGGCTCAGGGCCGCTTACGACGCAGCCGGATTACGCAACGGCGTGGCGGCATTTATATCTAATGTAAACGAGGCGAACCCGCAAAAGAGCTTTGCAGACCGGCCCGCGTGGGACAATCTGTGCGCATCCGCGCAAAATTTTATTCCCCTTAATTCCGTCAAGCATTATGCCGAAAAATTATTATTTACCATGCAAACAATGGCCGCCGAAGAAAAGTACCGGCAATGTTGCCTGCCGCTCTTCGAAAACGCCCTCGCCGATCCAAGCCTTACGGCATGGGTCTGCGTCAACGACCAGGTCGCCTATCTGGCCATCGACTTTCTTGACGCCCGCGACCTGCATGTTCCCGCCGATCTTTCGCTGGTGGGTTTTGACGACCTGTTCCGGTCTTTTCAAAGCAATCTAACCTCATACAATTTTAACAACCCCATGCTCGTGAACCGGATTTTCCAATATTTTTTAACTCCCTTGTCCGATAAGATAACGGTTAAACGGGGACCGGTCGAAATACCGGGGCATATTATGGAGCGCGGCAGCGTGAACAAAGCGCGCATTGCGCCATAGGAATTTGAAGTTAAGAAGTTTTGGCGCGATGAGAAACGCAATAGGCCGCAATCCGCTCGCTCATCTCCTGCGAAGGCTTTTTATTGCCGAGTTGCGACTCAAGGCGCTCGAGGGCCTTAACGGTATGATGATAAACCTCGCCCTTAAGCAGAAAAGGGCGCATGGCCTGGGCCAGTAACGGGCCGCTGACCTGCTGCTGAATGCATTCGGGCACGATTTTTTCTCCCGCGACGATATTGGGCAGGCCGATATAGGACAAATGCACCAACCGCTTTAAAAGAAAATAGGAAAAATTCGAGGTCTTGTAAACCACCACCAGGGGAATGCGGCGCAGCGCGGTTTCGAGCGTGGCGGTGCCGGATTTTACAAACGCGCAATCGCAGCCGTTAAGGAGTTCGGGCAAAGGGCCATGTTCGATGGACACGTCTTGATAATGATAATAGCGCTCAAAAAGCCGGCGCGATAATGCGCCATATTGCGAAACGACCGCCGAGAGCGCTGGAAATTCCTTTTTTAAAATAGAGTAGGCAGCCATCATGGGCGCCAGGATAAGTTCGATTTCCTGGACGCGGCTGCCCGGCACAATCGCCAGGCGCAGACGCCCCGGAACGAATTTGGTTTGCGCGGCAGGTTCCGGGGTGCGCCGGCCGCTATTGAGCGCTTCGACCAGCGGGTGCCCGACAAACTCGACCCGCGCCTGCTTGTACACCGAAAAATAGTCCGTTTCAAAGGGGAAAATGACCCCGATAAACGAAGCGAATTTTGCGAGCGTTTTGGCGCGCTTGGGTTTCCAGGCCCATACCTGCGGCGCAATGTACCATACCACCGGGATTTTCAGGCGGGCCGCGACCTTCATAATTAAAAAATTAAAGCCCGGATAATCGACGCACACCACCACCGATGGACGATACTTACGGATAAAATTTGCGATGTTTTTGCGCGCGCGCAGGAAAAATCCGAGATGCAATAAGACCTCAAGAAACCCCATGCGGTTAAACGGCTCGAACGGCATGAGCGGCATGCAACCGGCCGATTGCATCGCGGGACCGGCGACGCCATAAATAGCAAACGCGGGATTTTTTTGCAGAAGCTTCGCAATGATGGGAGCGGCATGGCAATCGCCCGAAGGATCGCCCGCGATAAAAAGCACGAGCGGCCCCAAGCCGATGCGCGTGGTTAGGCCCATAAGGAATTTCCCGAAACAATAATTAATAATAAAATGGTCATAATCTTTTCGAATTATTTGACCTCACCCCTGGCCCCTCTCCGAATCGGAGAGGGGAAAAGGGGGCGGGGGTAAGGGGTGAGGTCAAAAACAGCAAAGACAAATTAACCCAGCAACGTCCTAAAACAATTCTTTGGGAAACATTTTCCCGGCTTTCATCGCGGCGACATATTGACGCATGGCAGGAAGCCTGCGCCGGTCGATGGCCAGGACGGCGTCGTCGGTGGCGACCAGCACGAGGTGGTCCAGGCCGCAGGCCGCAAGCGCCCGTCCCGATTTATTGACAATAATGGAACCGCGGCAATTCCGCTCAAAAACCGGGCCGCCGACGATGGTTGTTCCTGAGGGACCGGTGGGGTGGATACGGCCCATGGCTTCCCAGGACCCGACATCGTCCCAGGCAAAAGTCCCGCCCACCACCAGCACGCGCCGGGCCTTTTCCATGACGCCATAGTCGATCGATTGTTTCTCGCAATCCCGGTAGTAAAGATTTAACGCCCGCGCCGAAAACTTTTTTCTGGCGAGCGCCTCGACCTGGGAATACAATACCGGCATGAGGCGTTTGATCTCGTCTAAAATCACGGAAACCTTCCAGACGAAAATCCCGCTGTTCCAGAAATAGCGCCCCGATTTTATATAGGCGCGCGCCTTATTGGCGGAGGGTTTTTCCACAAAGCGCAGTACGCTATACGCTTTTATTTTTTTTTGTTGCGCGGCCTGGTCGCTGCGCTGGATATAACCGTACCCCGTTTCGGGATATGCCGGCGGAATGCCGAAAATCACCAGGCTTTCCCGGCTTTGCGCCAGGTCGGCAGCAAAGCGCACGCATTCCCGGAAATCAACGGCGGGACCGATACTGTGGTCGGCCGGCAGCACGACCATGACCGCATCGCCATAGCGCTGCTTGAGCAGTGCCGCGGCGCAGGCAATCGCCGGCGCGGTATTTTTGCCGACAGGTTCGCCGATAAAGGCACAGCGCCGCGTTGCCCCGAAGGCCTTGTGCATGGCGGCAACCTGAAAAGCTG
>JAQUMP010000265.1 GCA_028718065.1 Chitinivibrionales bacterium
GAAGAAGAAAACGGCACGGCCAATATCCTGAATTCCAAAGATTTAAGCGCCTTACCCATTTTGCCGGGCCTGATCGAAACCGGCGTGCGCGCCTTAAAAATCGAAGGCCGCAACAAAAGCGTAAACTATGTTGCCACCACCGTCGCCGTTTACCGCGCGGCAATCGACCGCTATTGCGCAAATCCTGCCGGCTATGTACCGGAGGACTGGTGGTTTGAGGAACTTGACAAATTAGACCACCGGCCCTACACCACGGGCTTTTACGGCGGCGAACAAACGCTTCAGGCCGTTTTTAACCCCAAGCAAGCCGCGGCCTACCGCGTGGTCGCCTTGGTGCGCGAAATCTGCGACGATGGCTTTTTAATTCTCGACGTTAAAAACCCCTTTGATTGCGGCGATGTTTTTTCGGTGCTTACGCACCAAGGTGCAAGGACAGGGCGAGAATCGGTCATGATACAATCATGTTTTGACTGCAATAATGTCCCGTTGCGGCGGGCCGTTACCAACCGCCTGGTGCGGGTAATGGCTTCGGTCCCGCTCGCACCGGGAGATATTTTACGAAAAGAAGGGACTATGCCATGACGGATATTATCAGCGTCGCACGCGCGGCAGCCCTGGAAGCCGGAACGTTTCTTAAAGACCATTTCGGCCATGCCTTGACCATTACCGAAAAATATGAGCACGAACTGGTGACTCAGCTCGACCGCCAGGCCGAAGACATTATCGCCGGGCATATCCGCGCGGCCTTTCCCGGCCATAATATTCTGGGCGAAGAAGGCGGGGCCTCGGACAACGGCGGCGATTATCTATGGATTATAGACCCGCTCGACGGCACGCACAATTTTATCCGCTCCATGCCGCTCTTCGGCGTATCGATCGGCGTCGTTTACAAAAAAGAACATGTCGCCGGGGTCGTGTATATTCCCTGCGAAACGGCACTCTATTGCGCCGAACGCGGCGGCGGGGCCTTTAAAAACGACCGCAAAATTACCGTTAGTAAAACAGCCCAACTGCGGGGCTGCACGCTGGCCTACGATTCCAGCCTCTTCGTTAATCCGGAGCGGATGTGCGGCGTCCTGGGTGATTTAGCGCGCCATGTATTTAATGTGCGCATGCTCGGTTCCTCGGCTTGCAACCTGACTTATTTGGCCTGCGGAAGCGTTGACGCCTGCATAGAGTTCGACGACAAACCCTGGGACAGCGCCGGGGGCGTTACCATTATTCGCGAAGCGGGCGGCACGGTAACCAATCTTGCGGGCGAGCCCTTTACTTTAGAGGACAATAACTATATCGCCTCCAATACGCTGCTGCACCCGCGTTTGCTGGAAATTGTGGGGGGAAAATTACGGTAGAGACGTAGCGTAGAGACGTAGCGCGCTACGTCTCTACTGCTCTATTCGGATTCGGCGACGGTTTCTTTCTTGGAGACCTCGACGATCTTTTTGGCGACTTCGTTGGGAACGGTTTCGTAGTGCGAAAACGTTTTCGTAAAGGTACCGCGCCCTTGTGTTAACGCGCGCAGCGTCGCCGAATAATTAAGGATTTCGGCCTCCGGCACCTTGGCGTTGACCGTCTGATATTTTCCGGTTGGCTCCATGCCGCTTATTTTGCCCCGCCGCGAAGAAAGATCACCCATTACGTCGCCGGTGTATTCGTCGGGCACGGTAACTTTTAAATTAACCACCGGCTCCAGCAGGATCGGTCCGGCCATTTCAAAGGCTTTCTTAAAAACCTCGCGCCCGGCCACCTGAAAGGCGATGTCTTTGGAGTCGACGGGATGGGTTTTGCCGTCCACGAGCGTCACCCGCAAGTCAACAATGGGATACCCCGCGAAAATGCCTTCATCCAGCTTGGCGTGGACACCTTTGTCAACGCTGGGACGGTAGGTCTGGTCGATGACGCCGCCCACGATCTTGTCCACGAATTCATAACCCTCGCCCCGGGCGCGCGGTTCCAGGTCGATAAATACCTTGGCATATTGGCCGGCGCCGCCGGACTGTTTTTTATGCGTGTATTCCACGTATTTAACGGCCTTGGTAATGGTTTCGCGGTAGGAAATTTTCGGCTGCATGCGTTCGACTTCAACCTTGAAACGGTTTTTTAAATTGCCGAGGATCACTTCGATATGCACGTCGCCCATGGCCGAAAGGATCGACTGTTTTATGTCGGAATGAAACCGGTAGGTAAAGGTGGGATCTTCCTCACGCAACTTGGCGATGCCGACGCTGATTTTGTCTTCGTCGCCTTTGTTTTTGGAGGCAATGGCGATACTCGTGACCGGCTCAAGAAAAACAGTCGGCGGGAAAATAAACGACTGACTCTTTTCCGTCAAGGTTTCGTTGGTGTGGGTGTCCTTGAGTTTGAGCAGGGCGCCGATATCGCCCGTGGGGATCGTATCGGTGTCGGTGCGCTGCTGGCCGCGCATGAAATACATATTGCCCAGGCGTTCATAGGAATTGCGCTTGGTGTTTACCAGGTCCAGGCCGGTTTTAAACTGGCCGCAGAATACGCGCACCAGGTTAAAATCGCCGATGTGCTCTTCCGAAATCGTCTTAAAAATAAAACCGGCCGCGGGCGCGCCGGGCGAACAGGGGACCGTTTTTTTGACATCGTCTTCCAGCACGTCAACTTCGACGCGGGTGGCCGCCGTCGGGCAAAGCGAAGAGATAGTATTAAGGAATTGATCGATGCCCATATTGAGCCCGGCGCTGCCGCAGCAGACGGGATGCACGATGCCCGCCACAACGCCTTTTTGCAGGCCCGCTAAAAGCTCTTCCTGGGTTAGTTCTCCTTTTTCAAAATACTTGGTCATTAATTCTTCGTCACTCTCGGCCACGGACTCCATCAGCGTCGAGCGCATGAGCGCAATTTCGTCCTTCAGGTCGGCCGGGACCTCGATCTTTTTGCCGATGCCGCTGCCTTCGCGTGCATACTCGAAGGCTTCCTGGGTAATAACGTTGACAATGCCCTTAAAGGCCGCGCCGGTCCCAAGGGGCAGGGCGATGGGCGCAGCCGAGCTCCCGAAGGTAGCTTTGATATTGGCGATGGTTTTGTCGAAATTGACGTTTTCCTTGTCGCAGCTATTTACAAAAAAGAGACGGGCGCAATTCATGCCTTTCATGCAGCGCGCCGCGACTTCGGTGCCCACCTGGACGCCGTCGACCGCATCGATCAGCACCACCGCGCTTTCCACGACCCGCAGCGCCGCTTTGACGTCGCCGATAAAATCAAGGAAACCGGGGGTGTCCAGAAAATTTATTTTTTGATCGTTCCATTCGCAAAAACCGAGCGCCATGGAGATGGTCATCTTGCGTTCTTTTTCGTCGCCGCGCGCATCAAAAATGCTGCTGCCGTTGCTCGTTTTGCCGAGTTTTGAGGTTCCCTTGGCGGTAAAGCATGCCGCCTCCATCAGAGAGGTTTTACCGACGCCACCGTGCGAAAGCAAGCACACGTTGCGGATAGTTGCAGCCGTATATTGTTTCATGAGGGCTCCGTTTAAGGTAAATAGTTTACATCATGCGATTTGAACTGTGTTCTTTAGGGTCAAGGTCAAAGAATAAATAAAATAAACAAATCGGCTGTATGAAGCAAGCGAAAGGGTCGGTAGTTTTTTTTAAAGGCGTATACCATATTAATGGGTATTTTGCTTACGCCCGACTTTTAAAACAATATGCAATTTCCCCTTATAGAACAGATCGTCCAGCACCTTCCCGGCTTTCCGGTAAAGCGTCTGATCCTTGCCGCCGTCATTCTTGCTCTTTGCGCATCGTGGTTTAATGCCGGCTTTCCGGTCAACGACGAGCATTATCAGATCCTGGAATTTGCCTGGTACAAAATGGGCCATGCGCCGGCAAAGGAGCTTGCCTGGGAATTTAACGATCATATCCGGGCCGGCCTGCAGCCCGCACTGGCGCTCGGGGTATTCAAGGCGCTGAAATCTTTCGACCTCTTTACGCCTTTTTTGGCGGCCTATTTACTCCGCCTCGTTTCGACGCTGCTTGGGTTCTGGGTTTCGCTTTTAATGCTGCGGCTCTGCCTTCCCTGGATCGAACAAGCCTGGTGTAAGCGTGCCCTGTTTCTGGGAACATTTTTTTTATGGTTTAACCTTTTTTTGCACGCCCGTTTTTCTTCGGAAAACTGGTCGGGCGTATTTTTCTTCGGCGGGCTGTGCGTTTGTTTTAACGCTTTGCAGGACGGTTCCGGGCGCAAATACCGAAATGGTTTGCGCGCGCTGGCAACAGGATTTCTTCTGGGGATTTCGTTTTATTTTAGATTTCAGATGGCCTTTGGCATAGTGGGCCTTGGCCTGTGGTTACTGCTGATTGCCCGCATAAAATGGCGCATGCTTTTTCTTTTGTCCCTATCGTTTCTTGCGGCCGTTGCCCTGAACATTCTCATCGACCGATGGTTTTACGGCTTCTGGGCGTTTACACCGTACGACTATTTCGCCGTGAATCTTTTGCAGGGAAAAGTCGCCACCTTCGGCGCAAACCCCTGGTGGTATTACATCGTGCAGTTTCTCTATTTTTTCATTCCGCCATTCAGCCTTGCATTTCTGGCATTGGTAATCGCCGCGTTTTTTTTCCAGAAACGCAACGTCCTCGTGTGGATTGCGGCACCGTTTATCCTGGGACACTGTTTTATCGGCCATAAAGAAATGCGTTTTCTGTATCCGCTCTCTTATTTGCTTGCGCCGCTGCTTGCGCTTTCGCTTTCCGGCTTGCCGTCTTCCTGGCAAACGGTCATGGCGCGTTGGGTGCGGTCGATCCCCGGTCGCTGCGCCGTAGTCGGCTTTGTAACTTTTAACGTGATTCTCCTGGTAATTTTTTGTTTTAAACCGGCGCGCGAAACCGATATGGTTTTTCGCTGGCTTTATGACAAGGGGAATAAAAACAATTTTGTCCTGTATACCTTTAACGCTTCGCCTTACCGCTTCGGCCCGCTTTTCATGCACTTTTATCGCGCGCCGGACATTACCGTAAAAAAAATCGCTACCAAAGAAGAACTTTTGCACGAAGCAAAAAAAGCCGGCGGACCTGTTTATCTGTTTTCGGAAGGTCTGCGCCCGGCGGATTCGCTTTTGTCTACCGGCGCCGCCATAAAGCCCGTTATTCAGACCATCCCGCATTGGTTGACATATTTTAATATCAACAACTGGCTCTCCCGCATCCGGATCTGGACGATTTATTCCATATCGCTTTAACCATTAAGGCAATAACTATTTTTAGTAACCGTAAACTTAATAAACTCATTTTGAGGTAATTGCATGAACCTGTTTTCTAAAGTCACCGCATTTGTAGGAGTGTTTTTCGCGCTCTCTTTCTCGGCCGACATTGCACTTCCCGTCCAATACGATTCGCTTGCCAACGGGCTTAAAATAATCATGGTGCCCGACAGCACGGTGGCCGTGGTCTCGTGCCGGCTCTATTATTTTGCCGGTTCCATGTACGAATGTTCCGGCACAACCGGGCTTTCGCACATGTTCGAGCACATGATGTTTAAAGGCACAAAAAAGCTGGGGACCAGTGATTACTACGCCGAAAAAAAATGGA
>JAQUMP010000266.1 GCA_028718065.1 Chitinivibrionales bacterium
TGCGTGAATTGCGGTTGTGCGTTGTCTTTAAAAGTCAAGCGGTCGAATATATAGTCGCAATTTATGCCGAAATGGTCCCCCAGCAGATATTCCACTCCCACGCGAAAACCAAATGAGGTCCCGCCGATCGCTTTGTTTGAAAACGTCGTATCGCTTAAAACCACGCCGGTGACCGTATCGGCCAGTTTTGAGCTCACATTCAGAACCATGCTGTTAAAATCAAGAAGCACCCCGAGATTTACTTTAAATGGGTAGAGGCGGCGCACATAGTTAGCGCCGGTGACAAAAGAATAAATCTTATACATATACGTTTCCGTCAGCTCCTGGTTAAGGCCGGCATTCAATTTAATCGCATAGTCACCATGCGCATAACCGGAGCCGATGTCGATTGTTAAAAACCGGCCGGTTTTAATGATAAATTTAATGGCTGAATTGGTCAGGGTGATCGCATGGTTTTCCGAAGGGAAAATCATGCCGGGTTCGCCGGTATGGTCAATGGTTAAGCTGCCGGGGAAAGTGGCCCCTTCTACGAGAATGCCGAAACGATTGCGGTTTTTATCGTTTACCGGCGGCATGGGCGCGGCAAGGGGCGCCGGGGCAAAAGCCTCGGGTTTTGCAGGGGCCTGAGCGCGAGCAACCACGGGCGGCTCCGCCGTTTTTTGGGCAGGCTTGACAGACGCAAAAGGCGCCGGGCCAAACTGGCCGCCGACCAATTCAAATGCCATCGGGCGCAATTCGCCCACGATGTCTTCGATATTTCCCTTGATGTCCTTGGAAACAACCTTGACGATCTGCCCGGTGGCAATGTCGATAACGCGCAGGTTAACCATAAAGAGATTGCCGAGTTTTCCGAGCGAACCCGAGACCATTTTTTGCACGCCGAGCATCTGTCCCATTTCAACTAAGCAGGCTTCGTCGGAACAGGCTCCGGACTGCTGAAACCCCTGCTCTTTTAAAATCGCCTGCATCTGCTCCCGTTCCATGACATTCACGGCGCCCGTGTTAAAAAGTTCGGCGCGCAAACGGTCGGTGAGGAGTTCGATTTCACCATCGGTAACGCCCGCCGCGTTTTTAATATTATTAACGGCCATATTGATTTTTTTTATCGCACCATTGGACGGCGCGGCTGTGGGATATTCCGCGGCCGCCGCGAACCCGGACAACAATCCAATAAAAATAAAAGCGAGAACAAATTTCTTTTGAGAGACCATTCTCCAAACCTCCAGGTGATTTTTGCGTGGGTTAATTTAGTATGCCCATAAGTCATGTAAAAAGTCCAATGTTTTTATCGCCAATGGGTTAAATTCCCGAAGCGAAGCTAGCGGCATTAACTCACCCTCTCGGCTTCGCCGTTTCCCCCTCTCTCGCGAGAGAGGGGGACAAAGGGGGTGAGTTGCCGTAATTCAGATATATAGAAGACCTCTCTCATAATAAAAAGCGGGGTTCTCTGCGGATTTAGTATTTTATGGGATAATGCCGATCGGTTTATTCGAATTTAATATAATTTTCTTTTAACGACGCGAGAAAAAGCATGGCACAGGGAATTAATCGTTTCGCGCGATGCGCGGTTTTGTGTCTGGCGTTTTTATTTTGTCAAGGAATACGCGCCGCGGAAAAAGCCCAACCCGCCAAAGTGCCGGTGATTGCGCCCTTAATCCTGCAAACCCTGCCGCATGACGAGCGCCTGTTTACCCAGGGGCTTCTGTTCGCCAACGGCCTTTTAGATGAAAGCAGCGGTTTATACGGTAAGTCTTTGATCCGCGTCTACGAGCCGGGCGGCGATGATCATGCCGTAAACGAAATCAACGTGCCGGATGTTTTTGCCGAAGGCATCGCCCTGCGGGGAAACCGGCTCATCGTTCTTACCTGGAAAGAAGAGAGCGCGCTTATTTATTCGGTGCCCGCGCTCAACTTTAAGGGTACTTTTTCATATAAGGGTGAAGGTTGGGGATTAACGACCGACGAGGCCGGCCGTTTTTACATGAGCAACGGCTCGGACACTATTTTTGTGCGTGATTCAACGTTCGCCGTTATCAGAAAAGTAGCCGTGACCCTGGAGGGCAAACCCCTGAGGAATTTGAATGAGCTGGAATTTGTTGCCGGAAGAATTTATGCCAATATCTGGTACGATAGCCGTATCGCCGAAATAAAGGCCGCCACGGGAACCGTGCTGAGGCTTATTAATTGTCAAGACCTTGTCCGGCAGGAGTCGCCGCTTTCCGGGGAGAATGTGCTCAACGGGATCGCTTATAATCCATCGACCGGGACTTTTTATCTTACCGGAAAACGCTGGCGCAAGATGTTTGAGGTAAAAATAAGGTAACGGGGAACGCTCCAACGCTCTAACTTTCTTTTAATAAAGCGTTACCATTTTTGCCGCCGAAGAACCGTCCGCCGAAATCGCCCGAAGCAGGAATACTCCCGCGGGCATCATGCCGCGATTAAAACGATACGTTGTTGCGCCCGCGCCGAAATACCGCGCTGCGACCGCGCCGCTCGGCGTGACAACTTCCAATTGGTGGGGAGCGGCAAATCCGACCGTGACCGTCAGAACATGGCCGGAAAACTCGGAAGTCAAGGAGTTTGCAAAGCCCTGAACAATCGCGCCCGGCATGCGAACGGCCAGAGGAGCGCTGAAAAGTATCGATTTGGGGATCTTGGTCGCGGCGATGCCGGTATTTGACTGGTAGGAAACCATAAATCCCGGTCTCAAGGCGCCTCCCGTCAAGGTCGAGTCCATGTAATAATCGGCGGTAATCGCATAGTATCCTTTTTTTAACGCAAGCGGAGGGCTCGGTTTGGCGAAGGTGATCGCGTTATGTCCGGTGTTATGTATTGCCAGGTAATCGCCGAGGTATAAATCGGCGCCCGCATCGGAATAAACGTTAAAAGTGTAATCCCCGTCGGCCGGAATTTCGATTGCCCCGCTAAAGTGCACCGCGAACTTATAGGTACGAAGGCGCATGCCCACGTTAAAACTGTCCGTCGTGCCGGTCTTGACGGGAGTCATGGTTGATAAATCTTTGGCCGAATCCCACTCCACGCCCGTACATTCGTAATATTTATACTGCAATCCGCTGCCGGCAGGCTTTGTAATTTGCGTTATCACATGCGGCGGTAAAGTAGGCCCGACACAGACCCATGCCCGCGACCAGGGGCGCATGTGATCTTCGTAAGGCGTACATCCCATTGTGTCGAACTTGGCGGCATAGGTGGGACCGTGTTCGAGGGCCGGCCCGGAACATATTTGTCCATACCAATAATCATAGGATTGGTTGAGGTCAACACCGGGAGGGACGGTTTCGATGGAATAGGCAACACTGTTGTCCGCTTTTGTCCAGGTGACCGTACCGCCAAGGTCGATATAAACCGTTTCCGGCGTAAAAACGGTCGTGCCGCCGTTCATGGAGAGCACCACGGAGGCTGTAGAAGCCGCCTGGCTTTCTTTCGTCACTATACACAACGCCATCAGCAGGGCGAGTGCGACTACATTTACCAATACGGTATGAGCAGGCTTCCTTTGGGCGGCAAATCCTTTAGTTCTAACCATGATAGTTTTTCTCCTTGTAAACGGTATATAGTTAGTAATACCTCAGCAACTTTGTGCATTTTTGCCCGATAATATCGGTCGCCCGGAGCATATAAAGTCCTGGCGCCAGAATGTTTCTATTGATTCGATACCTGGTTTGACGCACACCGTTAAACTGCAATAAAACCGCGCCGTCAAGCCTGGCAATTTCCAAACGATGGGGGCCGATTAAACCCACGGAAACGTCAAGATTGCCGTTAATGATTGCATAAGTCAAGGTGTTAATAAGGCTGGGATTTGCCGATGCGAAACGCAGCACCGCCACCGGTTCGCTGAAAAGCATTGATTTTGGTATCTTTGTTTTGGTTATGGCTGCCGAAGAAATCGAAACGAAAAGTGCCGGTTGGCGGTATACTACGGCTGAGTCCATAAAGTAATCCAATGCAATGGAGTAGCATCCGGCTTTCAAGGAAAGCGACGAGCTTGCATTGGGCGTACTTATCAGGTGGCGTCCGTCGTTGTTAACCGCCAAATAAGCGTCTCCGATAAATAATCTGGCGCCCGCATTGGAATTTACGGTAAAGGTATAATCGCCATTGGCCGGAATGGAAATCACGCCGCTCAAATGCACGGCAAAATTGTAATTGCGCTGGCGCATTCCTACGCTAAAACTGTCCGTGACGCCGCTGGATTTGGGCGTGAGTTTCGTTAAATCCTTCAGCGAATCCCATGCGGCGCCGTTATATTCGTAGTACGCGTAATGCAGGCCGCTGCCGGACGGTTTGTTTACTTGCGCTAAATTAGTCGGCACAAGCGCGCCCACATGGACATAAGCGCGCGACCAAGGGCGCATGTGGTCTTCGTAGGGATAAAGGCCGGAAGAATTAAAGGTTACGGAATAAGGATAATTCGGGTTATGCTCAAGAATGGCGCCCGAAACAATCGGACCGCCCCCGTAGTCATAAAATTGACCGATGTCGGTCCCGGCAGGAACCGTTTCGATTGAGAAAAAATAATTTGGGTCTCTGGTCCAGGTTACCGTGCCGCCGACATTGACAATGGCAGTACACGGTGAAAAAACGGTGGTGTCGGTATTAAGAGTAAGATACACGCTCGCAGTAGAAGCTGCCTGGATTCCTTCGATGAAAACAAACAATGTTAGAATTGCGGCAATTAAAACGATTAAATGTCGACGCATTCTTAACATGATGATATTGCCTGTATTAATAATGTTTACTTTTAGTAAAACGTGAGAAGTTTTACAGTCTTTGTCCCGGCCGCATTGCTCGCCTGGATCAAATAGCTTCCCGGCGGCAGCGAATTTCTGGTTATGCGATACACGCTTTCGCGCTCTCCGTTGTACTGCATTGCAATCGAGCCATTAAGCTTGACAATTTCAAGCCGGTGAGCGCCGGCAAAGCCGACGGTAACGATTAAATTCCCGTTAGCCATCGTATATGTCAAGGGGCCGCTGAAGTTATGATCTGCCGACGCGAATCGAAGCACTGACACCGGTTCGCTGAATAACATGGACTTGGTAATCTTGTTCTTAGCCAGCGCTGCCGACGAGATGTAAACGCTAAGCCCCGGCCGGAGCGAATTGGAGACCAAGGTAGAATCCATGTAATAATCCAGCGATATTGCATAGCATCCTGTTTTCAGGGTAATCGCGGCGCTCGAATTTGAGGTCGACATAACTTGATGCTTGTCGTTGTTGACAACCAGATACGTGCCCAGAAACAATTTTGCGCCTGCATCGGAATTTACGGTAAAGGTATAATCTCCATTGGCAGGAATAGAAATGGCACCGCTAAAGTGAACGGCAAATTTACTGGGGCGCTGTTGCATGCCTAAGTTAAAGCTGTCGGTAACGCCGGTTGTTTTAGGGGTTAGTTTTGTTAAGTCGGCAAGCGAATCCCATGCCTTGCCGCTGTATTCGTAATAAGAATAATGCAAGCCACTGCCGGATGGTTTTGTGAC
>JAQUMP010000267.1 GCA_028718065.1 Chitinivibrionales bacterium
ATCCCCAGGCGCGCCACCTTATCTGGCAGCGCCTGCGCCTGCTCAAGAACCAAGGCGCCACCTTGGTGCTCACGACCCAGTATATGGAAGAGGCCGAGCAGCTTTGCGACCGGCTGGTAATCATGTACGAAGGCCGCATATTAAAAGAGGGCAATCCGCAACAACTCGTGCGGGACGAGATCGGCCGTGAAGTGGTGGAAATAAGGATTTCTAAAGACCGGGACGAAAAACTAATTGCGCAGCTCGCCGATTTGACCTGCGGTCACGAACGCGCCGGAGACACGCTCTATTTTTACTGTCGCGAGCAGAGCGGCCTCATGCAGAAAATCGCCCAACTTGATTTGCCCAATGTCCTGCATCGTCCGGCGACGCTGGAAGACGTATTTCTTAAACTAACGGGCAGGAACTTGATAGAATGACAATCGCGGCTGGCGCATCATGAACCTTTCGTATCGCGTTTATTACGTTTTCCTGCGGAATGTCGTTTCGTTTAAACGGTTCGTTCTGCCGACCTTTGTCGTGAGCCTGGGCCAGCCGCTTTTTTATCTCTTGACATTCGGTATAGGCATGGGCGCCTACATGGGATTTCTGGGCGGCACTTCCTATTTACGCTTCCTTGTTCCCGGCGTGCTGGCGTCTTCGGTGATGCTTTCGTCAACCTTTGAATGTTTGTTCGATACCTTCGTTAAAATGGTGCATGAGAACCTTTACGATTCGGTGATCGCCACGCCGGTTTCGGCCGAGGATGCGGTCGCCGGGGACATCGCCTTCGGCACGTTCCGGGGGCTTATCAGCGGCGTTTTAATGCTTATCGTGGCCGGTTTTATGGGTATTTTGCCGGTCTCACTTGTAAATGTTGCGCTTCTCGTACTACTTATGATTTTTGTGGGCATTTTGTTCGGCTCTATGGCCATGATCGTGACCTCCTTTGCCCCCAATTTCGACTTTTTCAGTTATTATACCGAACTTATTATTACGCCCATGCTCTTTTTCTCGGGAGTATTTTTTCCGCTCGATAAATTCCCGGCCTGGATGAAAATCCTGGCCGAATTCCTGCCGCTCACGCACGCCGTAAATCTTTCACGCGCGATATTTTCCGGGCAGAGTTCGCCCGGGCTGCTCAAGGATTTCCTGATATTACTGGCAATGGAAATCGTGGCGTTTTACGCCGGGATAAAATTGATGAAGAGAAGATTGATTAAATAATCAGCTTGGGATTAACCAAGTTTTCTTGGTTCCTCCATCATAAATCCTCGCAAATCCGTTTTAAAGCAGGTTGACTTTGTTTTAGTATACTAAAAAATAGTCTTGACTATATTTTAGTATAATATATTTTGGTCGTATGGATATTCTAAGACCACAGGAGAATCAAATCCGGCGAGACCTGGAAAAAAAGATAGTTTTTCTTGTCGGACCGCGTCAAACAGGCAAAACGTGGCTTGCAAAAAGAATAATGCAGAGCTTCCATGGGGCCTTATACCTTAATTTTGACAGCTCTTTAGACAGAGAGACCATCAGAAAGCAGAATTGGCTTGCCACGACGCCGCTGATTGTATTCGACGAAATTCATAAAATGAAAAAATGGAAGAATTATCTTAAAGGGGTATTTGATACAAGGCCCGCCGGACTGCGGATTCTGGTCACGGGAAGTGCCCGGTTGGACACCTTTCGTAAAGGGGGAGATTCACTTGCGGGCCGTTTCTTCCGACACCGGTTATTACCACTATCGGTTCATGAGCTTACCCTCAACAAAATCGAAACTCCTTTACAGCGGCTTATTGAGCGGGGCGGATTTCCTGAACCGCTGCTTGCGGAAAATCCCGCGGACGCCGATCGTTGGCGTCAACTATACGCCGATGGGCTGATACGCATCGACATTCTCGATTTTGAACGCATTCATAATCTGCATTCAATGCAATTGGTGTTCGATTTGCTTCGCGAGCGGGTAGGATCGCCGGTTTCGGCGGCCTCCATCGGTCGCGATGTCGGCATATCTCCGGTAACCGTCCAGCGCTATTTTAAAATTCTTGAAGATTTGTATATTGTTTTTCGTGTTTCGCCGTTTGCTAAAAATATCGCCCGGTCGCTTCTTAAGGAGCCAAAACTTTATTTTTACGATACAGGCATGGTGCGCGGCGGCGAGGGCGCGCGATTCGAAAATGCCGTTGCCGCGATGCTGCTCAAACATGTTAGTGCGCGACAGGACACGGCCGGCGAAGATTTGGCCCTGCATTACCTGAATACCAAAGAGGGCCGTGAGGTTGATTTTTGTATTGTAAAGAATCGGACCGTAGAAGTTGCTATCGAAGCAAAATTATCGGAAGCCGATATTGCCCCGCCGCTACGTTATTTCCACGACCATTACGGTTTCCCCTGCGTCCAGCTTGTTAAAAACATCACCCGTGAAAGGCAGGAAGGAACCCTAACGGTGCTCGATGCTTCCGGATGGCTAAAAGATCTTTCGGCTTGAACATTAAGGAGCTAATTGCAACAAAACAGCCTTTAGACCGTATATTATATTGTTAGAAGGGGATAGGGGCGCCGTTTTATGAATATTTCCAATGTAAATAGCAATAGCGCCCTTTTTAAAGCGCAAACGCCATCTGTGATTGTTCCGGCCTTTAAAGTTGCCATTCCTCCTGCTGCTGCCGATGGAGCGAATACACCGGTGCCTGTTTTAAGTCCGGTTGTTGTTCAAGCGAGGTCCACGCCCCTTAATGTCCAAACGCCCATAACCCCCGCAATCGCCCAAACGCCCGCTGCGGCGGCGCCGCCGGTTATTTCTATTCTTGATAATGCGGAGCCAACGATTGCTCCAATCGCAAATCAGACAACCGATCAAACGGATGCCTTGAATCCGGCCGATGCGGCAATTGTTGTGCCTCCGCTTACGGCTTTTAACGCTTTGGGTTCGGAAGCGACCGATGCAAATAATGTTTTGGAAGATGATCCGAGCGAAATCGGCGGTCATGGCGAAGTCACGAGCGTCGAGCCGCCGCTGTCCGCTCAAAATAATACCGCGGCCGAAACAACCAAAGCCGTTCGGGGCGCTTTTCCGGCGCAGGCGCGGCGCATTACGGGCAAGCGCGTGCTTGACTATGTAAACACCGTTAAAAAGCGGGCGCAGATGACCAACCAACAATTCGAGCGCCAGCACCTGCCGTACCGGCTGAACGTATACACCGCCGCCAACGAAAATGTTTTAATCGACCTTTCAATATTTGACAAAAAGGGAAACGTGCTGGGGCATTCCACGCGCAATGTTACCAACGAAAATTTCGGCAGGCTCATGGACGATATTTCTTCCGGCAAGGGGCTTTTAATCGACGACGTCCCGCAAAGATCGTAGGATATCCCTTCTGTTATATTCATTTTTTACTATGCCCGATTGTAAAAGGCATTACCTTTGCCACTTTCCTTTCGCTCGGACTCGCTACAAAGCTGAATAAATAGAAGAGCCCATAAGCTATTTTAGAATAATTCCGTTTTATAAACATCGAAGCAAATGTTTTACCAATACATTTTTTCCGAAAGGATTTGGTATGTCCTCAGTAAATAAGTCTTGTAAGGTCGCTATTTTGATCGGTGGGTTGGCCGCGATGGTTCTGGCCCAGAGTAAATCCGCGATCCAGTTTTATGACACGCTTGGTACGACCAAAACCGGCAAGGTCGGCTGGACCGGCGACGCGACCACAGGGCATTTTTTCGTGCAGACGCCCAACGAGGGGGAAGTGCTAAAGTCGCAGGTGGGTGGGGTAGCGGTTAATGGAGCAATTAATGCAACCGGCGCCGTTACGGCGACAAAGTTTATCGGCGACGGCAGCAGCCTCACGAATTTACCGGCGGCAACGGTTACGGTCGGGTCGGTGGCAGGATTGCAGGATTCGCTTGGCAAAAGGCCGGATACGAACTGGGTAAAATCAAAAATACCGGCTCCAAGTGGCGCTATAACCGTGGCATCGGTGACAGGGCTGCAGGACTCGTTGACCAAGAGGCCCGATACGAATTGGGTAAAAAATAACATTACGCCGGTTCAGACCTTGGCTGCAACAAAGGTTGATAGCGCTTTTGTGGCGAAGAAAATTACGGCATCAGGCGCAGGACAAATTGTCGACAGCTCAATCACCGGGGCGAAAATAAACAAAAGCGCAAACTTAAATGTCGCTACGATTACGACAAGCGGGAGCGTGGGAATTGGGACGGCGAATCCAGCAAACCGGTTGGATATTTCTAACTCCGGTAATAATTATCTTTCGTTATTAACTTCGGACGTAACTGGTGCTGCCGGCATAAAACTTTCGCCCAACAATACTCTGGGTGGAGTGATTTACACACCGTCAGGTGGCGGAGCACTTTATCAATGCGTCGGCAATACTACGCCATTGATGACAATCCTGCAAAACGGCAATGTCGGCATCGGGACGTCGAGTCCTATTTATCCCTTGGATGTAAATGGTAGCGGACGCTTCAGTAAGGGCAATTTAAATATCACAGGTACAACATCTGGGCAACCTGGACAAATATTACTCGGTGATAATAATAACTATGTCCCCTTAATAAGACAATACTGTTGGACAGGCACAGGGAGCAATTATTACCAAACCACCATTTCTAATATATCTGGAGCATTAAATTTTGAAACAGGTGGAGGCGGTGGACCAATCGGTAATGATGTGCAGACTACAAGAATAATTATTTTACAGAACGGCAACGTTGGCATTGGCACGACCAATCCCCTATATGCACTGGATGTAAATGGCGGCCAAATTAATGGTGTGATTGTTTCTCCCTCCGACCGACGTTACAAAACCAACATCACCCCTATTGATTCCTCTTTGTCAAAAGTCTCCAAGCTCCAAGGCGTATATTACGACTGGGATCGCACCAAGTGGCCCAAAAAGAATTTTCCCGAAGGCAAACAGGTTGGCCTAATTGCTCAGGATGTTGAAAAGGTAATACCCGAAGTTGTGAATACGGACAAAGACGGCTATAAGTCGCTCTCGTACGATAAGCTCACCGCCGTGCTGATTGAGGCGGTAAAAACATTAAAAGCGGAAAACGATTCTTTAAAACTGGTTCAAGCGAATATTTTGGAGCGGTTGGGGCGGTTGGAAAAGAAATAACCTTACCCCAGACTATTATGACAAAATCCTCATCACCTGCACTCAAAAAAGGCAAGCTGCGCATCGGCGATCAATGGAACGCCATCACGATTATCGCGCGTTCGCAAACGCATGTTCTCAAGGCGGTATGTGAGCTGGTTGAAAACAGCATCGACGCCGGGGCTGCGCACATTTCCATTGTGCGGCGTAAGCACGGCGGGGAAACCGTGCTTGAGGTGATCGACGACGGCAAAGGACTTAAAACCACCCAAGACGGCCTGCCGGATTTTAAATATGTGGCAACACACATCTGCGATTCCCTCAAACGCTACCTTAAGACCCACGAACGGCAAGGCGTGCATGGTGAATTCGGCATCGGCTTACTCGGCTTTTGG
>JAQUMP010000268.1 GCA_028718065.1 Chitinivibrionales bacterium
CGATCATGCGTTCGCCCATAATGCCGATGTTCTGCACGGTTATGCGCGCCGAATCCGTTAAACCGACGCTTTTGTCAAGAGCAATTTCCACGGCGACGCGCTGGTTGCGCAGGAAAATCTCCTGGGCCATGCCTTTTTTAACGCCGTTAACCATAACCGGATCGCCCGGCTGCAGCGTGCTGACATTGGGAAACAGCACGGTGTAGGAAACGAGTTTGGCGAGCACGCTGATTTCCTTGAGCCAGAGCACCGAGGCGATCAGGATAAATACCGCCAGCAGGATCGAGCCGCCTACCATGAGCTCCATGTTGCTTTTTTTCAAGGCGAATTCCTTTCGCGCGCGGTTTTTTTATGGGGGCGATTCAAAGAAGCGCCCGCGCGCCGGTTGCTCTGCATTTGCATGGTAGAAATTAATTTCCGGTTTAACGCATCGGCACTATTAATTCCCCGCTGGTGTTGCAGGGTGGTGAGCGCAATGACCTCGATAAACGAGGCGACCGTGCGGCCGGAGGAGAGCGGAATGGTGATCTGGGGCAGTTGCAGTCCGGCCAGCGATATTTTTACTTCCGAGAGCCCGATGCGTTCATAGGAATCCTTGGGCGACCAGGGGACCAATTGCACGATCGCGTCGATCCGCTGGGAAAACCGCACGGCGCGCGCGCCAAAGAGCGCGACGATGTCCACGATGCCGATGCCGCGCACTTCCAGGTGGTGCGCCAGGGTCGGATTGGTGCTTCCGATCACGGCGCCGCCCCGGCGATAGATCTGCACGGCGTCGTCGGCGACCAACTGGTGGCCGCGTTCTATGAGGTCCAGGGCGCTCTCGCTTTTGCCGATGCCGCTGCGGCCGGTTAGAAGCAAGCCGCACCCATGCACGCAGAGAAGGGTTCCGTGTATTACCTGGCGCGGCGCCAGGCGCTCAAATAAAAAATCTTCCGCCTGCCGCCGGATGTCGTCATAGCGGCACTCGGTCATCAGCCCCGGCACGTGGTGGGTTTTTAACAAGGCCGCCAGTGCAGGCGGCGGGTGAATACCGTCGGTAAAGATAATCGCGCTTGCCTGGCGGGAAATAAAGGGCCTTAGCGCGGCCAGGGCGGCGTCTTGACTAACGCGATCGGCAAAAAAGTGCGCGGCATGGTTGCCCCACAGCAGAAGCGCGCCTTGGGCGGTATCGGTTTCCAGGCCCGCAAGCACCGGTAAGGCCGAAACCACTCTGGCCCCCACAAGCGGCTTCTCCGAATGCAAAGGGTCGCCCACCACCGAGCGCCAATGCGCCTTAAGCGCCTCAAAAAATTCCGACAGCGGCGCCGGTTCCGGGAGGGCCGGCGCTGATGAAGCAAGCGACATGGCTTTTATTACTCCGCTTCCGGAGCGGCTTTTTCCTTGTTGGAATTGCCGCCGCGATGGACTTTAAGTTTTTCGTTGAGTTTCTTGAGCTGCCGTTCTACTTTGTCAATGGCATCGGCGATGGATTTGCCGATGGCGTCGCTCTTGGCCGTGGCGTTGACCGTATGGTTGAGCACGTTCATGGTAATTTCGACGATTTTGTCCACGTGTTCCTCGTCGAGCACCACGTGGCACGAGGTGATTTTATCATAGAATTTTTCCAGCTTGCCGAGTTCATCCGTTATAAAATTCTGCAGGGTCGCCGAAGCTTTGTTGTGGCGGGACGTTATTTGGATCTGCATGGAACAATAGCCTCCTTGTTAAAAAACGGGCGTTATTAAAAGTTTATCCGTCAGGTTATTTAATGTCAAGAGATTATCCTGCGGCCGGGCCGTATTTGCGGCGGTTTGATGGGAGAGTGATTCTTCGGCATGGTACGAACTCCGCACAAAAGGGCCGGCCTGCACGCTTAAAAAACCCATCTTCAAGCCGCAGTTTTTATAATGCTCAAATTCCTCCGGCCTAACAAAGCGGGCCACCGGGACCTGCCGGGCCGAAGGTTGCAGGTATTGGCCGAGCGTAAGCATTCTGCATCCGGTTTGAGAAATATCGCGCATGACGTCAAGGACATCGTCCGTGCTCTCGCCCAACCCGACCATCAGGCCGGTTTTTACTTTTGTCAAGGTCTGCTTGTTATATTGAACGGCCCGCCGCAGCAGCTCAAGCGAGCGAAAATAATCGGCTTGCGGCCGGATTGCCGGGTAGAGCCGCGGCACGGTTTCCATATTGTGCGCCAACACCGCGGGAGCGGATTTGCAAATTGCCCGAATGGCCGCGTCGTCGCCTTTAAAATCCGGCACGAGCACTTCCACGCCGCAGGCCGGCGCCGCCCGCTTGATCCGGCGTACGGTTTCGGCGAAGAGTTCCGCACCGCCGTCCGGCACGTCATCGCGCGTGACCGAGGTTATAACCACATAGGCAAGCCCCAACTGCTTGACGGATGCGGCAACCCGCGCCGGTTCGTCCGGGTCGGGCGCGCCGGACGGGCCGTGGCCGACGGCGCAGAAGGCGCAGGCGCGCGAGCAGCGCTCGCCCAGGATAAGCAGGGTGGCTCTCCCGCGGCCGAAGCATTCGCCTTTATTGGGGCAGCGCGCCTCCGTGCATACCGTATGTAAACCATATTCTTTTACTGTGTTTTCGACGCTGTTTTTATTTCCCGCCGTCCCGATGGGCCGTCGCAGCCACAACGGCATGCGTTTTCTTTCTTGATCTAAAGCGGGATCGGTAAGCGTGTTTGTTGAGGATGTCAATGTCATTTGTCCAATTTGTTAACTATAACAAGCATTTTCATTACGGGATCTAAAGGGCGGAGCCCTTTCCATATTCTTAATTCTTATTTTTTATTATTAGTATTTTTGCCTCAACCGTGCGGGTAATAATTTTAATTGTTCCCGGTATTTTGCCACCGTACGCCGCGCCGCGGCCAGGTTTTCGCGCGTAAGCACGTCGGCGATCTGCTGGTCCGAAAGCGGGCGGGAAGCGTTTTCAGTTTCGATAAGTTGACTAATGCGACTCTTGATCCGTTCCGCCGACACGGTACTGCCGTCGGCGGCCTGGCCCATGGCCTCGCTGAAAAAATATTTAAGCTCAAAAATGCCGTACTGCGTCTGCACGTATTTGTTGCTGGTGACGCGGCTGATGGTGGAAATGTGCATGCTCACCATGTCGGCAATATCCTGCAGTTTAAGCGGCGCCAGGTTGGGCGGGCCCTGGTCGAAAAATTCCTGCTGGCGATCGATGATGGCGTACATGACCTTAATCATGGTCGTCTTGCGCTGCTCGATGGCGCGGATAAACCACGAGGCGCTGTTGAGTTTTTTACGGATATATGATTTTATGGATTTATCGGAGGTGCTGCCGCGGCGCAGCATCCGTAAATAGGCCTTATTAATGGATAATGCCGGCAGCGAGCGGTCGTTTAAAATTACCACGAATTTATCGTCGACGCGTTCCACGATAAGGTCGGGAATGATTATGGCGGCGCGGTCTTCCTTGATAAGATGGCCCGGATTGGGGTTGAGCGTTTTGATGATGTCAACGGTTTTCTGGATTTCGGAAACCTCGACGCCGAAATGACGGGCGATTTCGGGGAGTTTTAATTTTTCCAGAAGCGGCCAGCACTCCTGCATCAGGCGCATGGCAAGGGAATTTTCCTGCCCGCGCGCCCGCAGCTGCATGGTAAGGCACTCCTGCAAGGTGCGCGCGCCGCAACCGACGGGATCGAAGGTACCGATGATCTGGATGGCCTCGGCGATTTCGGAAAGGTCGACCTTGGTGATTTCGGCGATGTTTTCGTTGGAAATGCGCAAATATCCGTCGGCGTCCAAGCTGCCGATAATAAATTGGAGCAATAACTTTTTTCGTTCGGGGAGTTTTTTTTCGGCAAGTTGCTCGGTCAAATGTTCGATTAAGGAATCCTGATAGACGGTCGTGGGCTCATAGCGTTGGGTGTTGCGGTCGACCTCTTCGTTAATGGTATTGCCCATGTCAAAACCCTCTTCCAGGTATTCCTCCCAGTCAACGCTGTCTTCGCTGACGTCGAGCTCTTCGGAAGAATCCTGGGCAACATCGTCGGTTTGGGTGTCGGCTTCTTTTTCCTTGGCCGGTTCCTCCTTGGCGGAATCGTCCTGCGGTTGTTCTTCGAGCTCGTCGCCGATATCCAAAAGCGGGTTTTGTTCCAGCTCGGTACGCAGGACCTGTTCGAGTTGCAGCGTGTTTACCTGCAGCAATTTGAGCGATTGGATCATCTGAAACGACAGCTTCTGCTGTAATTTCAGGGACATGTCAAGACCGAGATTCACAACGATCGCTACCTTTCAGAAATGATTGATATCATTAATAATACCACAAAACGCCCCCGCCGGCCATATCCGGCAAGCTAATCGAGCCTGAAATTGCGCCCCAGATAAATCCGCCGGGCCTCGGGATTTTCCGCGAGCTCCGCCGAACTGCCGGAGATAAGGATCTTGCCTTCGTTCATGATATAGGCCCGATCCGTGATCTTAAGCGTTTCGCGCACGTTATGGTCGGTAATCAGGACGCCGAAATTCTTATTACGTAAATCATGCACGATGCTTTGAATGTCCTCCACGGCGATGGGGTCGATGCCGGCGAAGGGCTCGTCTAAAAGGATAAAATCGGGTTTTATCGCCAGCGTGCGGGCGATTTCCACCCGGCGCCGCTCGCCGCCGGAAAGCGTAAAGGCCGGGCTGTTTTCAAGGTGCGCCACATGCAGCTCTTCCAGCAATTGTTTCATGCGGCCCTTGCGTTCCTTATAACTCATGGGCTGCTGTTCCAAAATCACCATGATGTTTTCGGCCACCGTCAGCTTGCGGAAAATTGATGGTTCCTGCGAAAGATACCCAATGCCCCGGCGCGCGCGCTTGTACATGGGCAAACGGGAGATGTTTTTGTTGTCCAGAAAAATCGCGCCGCTTTTGGGGCGGATCATGCCCACGATCATGTAAAACGTGGTGGTTTTGCCGGCGCCGTTGGGCCCCAGCAGCCCGACGATTTCTCCTTGACGTACGGAAATGGAAACGCCGTCCACCACCCTGCGCTTGCTGTAAATTTTTACCAGGTTTTCGGTGCGGAACTCGCGCCGCAGGGGCGCGGCCTCCGCGAGTGCAGTATTGGCCGTCAGTACCTCTTCGGCAACACTGGTCCGGTCCTGGTTTGCAATCTCGTCCATAATAATTAATTTCATTGAAAAAAAATGTTAGCAAATACTATACCATTTAAAATTAGATATTGCTTAAAAATGAAGGAATAAAAATATTTTTTGAATTAATTTGCCCCTTGCATTCGGGTGGATTTGATGATCTAAAACTTTGAGGACTGTTTTATGGCGCCGGGCGGCGGCGACCTTGACAAAATGAGTATTGCCCGACCGGACCGCTTAGGCCGCAGCGCCAACGGCTTGCCATGTTACATTGTTACATTAATTAAGTTAATGTTAAATAATGGCGGGTTGCCGTAAGGTAACATTTTTGGTATATTGATTGCGTCC
>JAQUMP010000269.1 GCA_028718065.1 Chitinivibrionales bacterium
ATCGAGTTTGATTCCGGTTTGGTCCGCCATTTCAACAAGCCGGGCGCGGCCGATTACGCCTTGTGCATCGCTAGAGGCGATATCCGTTCCATCATACTGGTGATAGGTTGCATCTGTAAATCCGTATGTACCGGAAAAGTGGAGCACGCCTTCATAGCCATTGGCGGTATCAAATACCGTTTGCGGACTGGATTTATCGTTCGCACTATTATTGCCCCAATACATCGTGATATACTGCGAGGAATTGTTCCCGTAAACCGTATCGATCAGGACCCAAATCTCGGCTTCGCTGTTCGCGGCGTCGAACCGTTCAATATCATAAGAGATAGGCGTACCGTCGGATTTCGCAAAACGCAAATCAGATCCGTCATTTTTGCATTGACTGAATTGCGAAGCGGTAAAATTGCTATTGTTAAGACGGACCAGTACGGGGAAATTAAGCACATTACCGCTGACATTGGCCCCATTTGAACTGGTATTGAAATGGAATTTATCATGGAAATTCCATAAAGAATAATCCTCATCCGGCGCAAAATTAATATACCGAATAACTTCCGAAGAATTGCCTGCCATATCTTTTGCGGTTGTGCACACCATCCTATTATCCTTCTTGTCAAGTAATTAAAACAAAAATATGATTACGCCTAAATCTGTAGTGATAGTCATTATTTCGGTCCGGCTTTCCGAAGAATTATAAACATCTATGGACTGTCCCGGGAACTTGTATCTGGCCAATATCCCAATCCCACCCGTTATTTCAAGAGAGCTGAATATTTTGTACCTTGCCTCTAATGGGACAGACAATAACAGCCCGTCTTCGGCAATAACCTGATTTTCTCTGTGCCAATATCCAAATAAAATTCCCGTATAAATTGTCGGTCGTTGACTGTTAAGCAGCTTAATTTGAGGAAAAATGGCGGGAGAAAATTCAAAGGTTGTTGATGAACCCAGAGGATCTTTAATATGATCGAACGATAGGCTTAGCGAACCTTCTAAGGCAAATCTTTGATTGATATCCCATAGAAGATCAATGCTTTTATTGTCTCCGATAATATCACCCATTTTAAACCTTATCCCTAAAGTTTTATCGCGATTTTCAGAATCGTTAGGTTCGGCAAAGATTTGGCCCAAAATAATTATAAAAACGAATACAAAAAAAAATCTAAACTTTTGCATTTTTAGCCTGTACCTTTCTTAACGAAGGCAAAAAACCCCTTCAACAATATTCTTATCATCAATTCTAATCAGCATCTGCCGTGAAACCCTATTCTCATTATTCACCCGCCGCCCTAAAAAATCATAAACTCCTGCTAACATATTCGTCTGCCCATTCCGGTCCGTAGAAATAGAAAACGAGTTTCTTTGCTCTTGGTTGTTCTTCTGCCTGACCACACTTTGTGATGGTACTTTTATAATCATAATTTCCTGCCATGATTTCCCAGCAGGCGGAAATAACCTTTCTTTTGTATATATGCTATCTGTTTTAAACAATTCCGTACTGTCCAGAACTAAGGTGTTAAATTCCGCAATAAGGCCATATTCCTTTGATATAAAACGATAGGAAAAAAACACAACAGTCATCTGATTGCTTTGAACAAAGAGGATTATTTTTAATTTTACACCAACATATTGGGTTTTTATGCCCTGCGGCAGAGTAATTTCGCCGTAGGAATTCACGGTTGTTTCACGCAGCTTATACATATACGTTCCAAATCCCGCATAAGCTTCGGTACTGTCGGCGATTTTAACTCCATATCTAAAAAAGCTATCCGGTTGTGTTTTGAACTCGGCATTCAAGTCAAGCGTGGTGCATTTAGGCATTATAATCATCGAAACATTATTGCTTTTATTCTGGCCTATGGTCAGGGAAAATGCGGGCACCGAATCATGAAGAACTATAAACTGGTAATATTCAGCTGCCTTCCATTGTGCAGCATCGGCAGCCGTGATTTGGATCTGTGCGAACCCCGATGAAAGGCCGAGTAATACAACAAAGATAGATAAGAAAAGCTTGGTACTTGCTTTTGTCCTCATGAAAAAACTCCTCGCTTGTTTGAATATATTTGCGAAAGATTCCTGAAATCGGCACCTTTCTTAACGAAGGCAAAAAACCCCTTCAGCAACATTCTTATCATCAATTCTAATGAGTATCTGCCGTGAAACCCTATTCTCATTATTCACCCGCCGCCCTAAAAAATCATAAACTCCGGCTAACATATTCGTTTGCCCATTCCGGTCTGTAGAAAATGAGTATCTTTGATCTTGATTATTTTTCTGCCTGACTGCATTTTGTGGGGGCACTTTCATAATAAAAACCGACTGTGACTCTCTACCTGCAAACGGAAACAATTTCTCTTTTGTGTAGGTGCTATCTGTTTTGAACAATTCTGTATTGTCTATAAACATTGAATTAAATTCCGCGACAAGGCCA
This sequence comes from Chitinivibrionales bacterium, assembly GCA_028718065.1. Lineage (GTDB taxonomy): Bacteria > Fibrobacterota > Chitinivibrionia > Chitinivibrionales > FEN-1185 > JAQUMP01. The sequence goes on from JAQUMP010000269.1 coordinate 2,432, forward strand.
TATTCTTTTGATAAATAGCGGTAGGAAAATACGGTCAAAGTCATCAAGTTTTTTTGACTAAAGGCGACGACTTTTAATCGCACTCCAACATATTGGGTTTTTATGCCCTGCGGCAGAGTAATTTCGCCGTAGGAATTTACAGTTGTTTCTCGCAGCTTGTATACGCATGTTTCGATATCTGCCGGCGCTTCGGTACTATCGGCAATTTTAGTCCCATATCTAAAAAAACTATCCGGCTTTATTTTATACTCCGCATTCAAGTCAAGCGTCGTGCATTTGGGCATTGTAATCATCGAAACATTATTGCTTTTATTCTGGCCTATGGTCAGGGAAAATGCGGGCACCGAATCATGAAGAACTATAAACTGGTAATATTCAGCTGCCTTCCATTGTGCAGCATCGGCAGCCGTGATTTGGACCTGGGCAAAACTCGATATAAAACCGAGCAATACAACACTAACAAACGATAAAGCCTTTGTATTCATCTGCATATTCATTAATAACTCCTAGTGCTAAAGGATAAAAAATCATAGTCTAAAAAATAGCTATAGCAAAAGAAACAAAAGTTTCTATGCCTTGCTCAAAGCGCTTTTCGCGGGCAAATATTTGGTTAGATACAAAGCAGCAGGAAAACAGCCCGAAAAACTATTCTTTAAAAAAACCACAACATTAAAACCAATTTTACAATAATGGAAAAGAAATCATACAAAAAGCAATTTTATCCGCTAAAAAAATATTTTCTCTTCGTATTAAAGTCAACAACATCTTTGTTTGGCGACCCTTGGAATAACCTGTACTTAAATTTGTCCGAAGGGCCAATGCAAGCACTTACCCGTTATTCTTTTTTATCACCAGCCCGCTTTCCGTAACGACCTGGTCCATGTCGACATCCTGATAATCGAAGGGGAATAATTCGTTGCTAATCTGGCAATCAAAGGCAATGCCCCAGACCGGTTTGAGGCCTTTTAATTCGCGCAGGAAATTATCATAGTATCCTTTGCCGCGGCCGAGCCGTTTGCCGTTGCGATCGAAGGCCACGCCCGGGCAAATAATAAATTGCAGGTCGCTTTTAAAAAACTTGTCGCGCAAGGCCGCCACCGGTTCCCAGAGGCCGATTTCGCCCGGCGCCAGGTCGCTTTCCAAATCGCTGATCGCGGCCAGTCCAAGATTAAGAAAACTCGTGCGGCAGTAGGGAACGATCAGGCGCTTGCCCTGCGCGAGAATTTGTTTGCAGGCTTTGCGGGTGGGAACTTCGCTGCCCTGGTCGATGTAGATCATGACCGAAGATGCCTTGAGATATTCGGGCGTAGCAAAGATAAGTTCGAAAATTTTATCGGCCTTTTCCTCTTTTTGCCCGGCGGTGAGCTCTTTACGCGCCGCGAGAAATTGCGCGCGCCAGGCCTTTTTCTTTTCGGCATTCGGGTTTTTCTGGGGCGCGGGCGGATCGATGGCGCGCATGGCCTCGTTGAGTTCGAGCTTGACTTTTTGGGTATAGTGCCGAACCTTGCCCATGACCTTTGCGGCCTGGCGCAAAAACTGCGGCAGCTCCTTGGACCCGAAAAAAAGCACAAAGAGCAAAAGAATAATGATAATTTCGGACGGCACGATTCCGTTCATACGTTCTTTTTTCCCGCGTAATAGGCCACGATTATGCTTATTCCGTAAAGCGCCAGGAGCGGCATGGCCATAAGAATCATGGAGAATGCGTCCGGCGTCGGCGTAAGGATCGCCGCGACAATAAAAATAATCAGGATCGCAAGGCGCACGTATTTGAGCAGGACCTTATGCGAAATTATTCCGGCATGGGCCAGCACAAAGGAAACCACCGGCATCTCAAAAATCAGGCCGAAGGCAAAAACGATTTTAAATAAAAAACTCATGTATTCGTCGGCCCTGAAATAGGGTTCCAGGGCGCCGGCGCCAAAGCCCATCAGAAACTTTAAAAATATCGGCAAGATCAAATAGCTGAACCCCATGCCGGCCAGAAACGAAAATGTGGTAAAAATAACCAGCGGCAGGATCAGCTTTTTTTCGCCCGGATAAAGCCCCGGCGCGACGAATTTCCAGAGCTGGTAAAAAACAATCGGGGAGGCGATAATGAGCCCGCCGATAAGCGCAATCTGAACGCTTAAAACAACCGCGGCCGTCGGCGCCGAAAAAATCAGGTGCGGCTTGGGGTCAGAAGTTGACAAGGGATACATGATGACAAAATTAAAAATCGCGCGCCAGAAATACCCGCAGGGAACGGCGCACACAAAAACGGCGATGAGCCCTTTAATAAGCCGCCAGCGCAGCTCCTCCAAGTGCTCCAAAAAACCCATGCCGCCGGATTCTTCCGCATTATTCTCCGCGCCGGGGTTTGCCATTTACTTTTGTTCCGGATCGCTCTTGGTCTCTTGATTGCCGGAAGGCGGAGGGCTGGAAACTTTTTTGCCGGCGTCAAGTTTTTTTTTCTCGTCTTCTTCGTCCTCGCCGCTGCGGGCCTTCGAAAACTCGCGGATGCCTTTGCCCAGCCCTTTGGCAAGCTCGGGGATCTTTTTTCCGCCGAACAGCAGCATAAGAACAAGGATCACGACCAGCCAATGAACGATGCTGAATTCTCCCATGATTAGGCTCCTTTTTGATCTGCTTTGTTAAAGAAACCGACTCGTTCAAATCTAAAATAGTATCCGCTATCCCTCTCAACAATGCCTCCGGATGAGCGGGTTAGGACTATAAAATACACTTTAATACGGTGCGCTACTTAAGAATATTTGAAGCAAAGAGACCCCGACTTAAAATACGGCAAAACATATTTTTAGATATAGTATCATGCAATAATATTCCGTTGCTGCCAGTCTTATTATCTATGATCGCCGTAAAAACCGAAAACCTCACCAAACGTTTTAAAAAGCTCGTGGCTGTAAAAGGCGTTTCTTTTAGCGTGCAGGAAGGTGAAATATTCGGTTTTCTGGGCCCCAATGGCGCGGGCAAGACCACGACCATAAATATGCTCTCTACTTTAATTGCT
>JAQUMP010000270.1 GCA_028718065.1 Chitinivibrionales bacterium
CAAAAAGTCAAGGGCGCCCCCAACGGCGAACATTTTGAACGCACCGAACAGCCGCGCGGCGAAGTGGTTTATTACATCAAGGCCGACGGCAACAAATTTTTGCAGCGTTTACGCGTGCGCACGCCCACCTTCGCCAATATTCCGCCGCTGCTCAAAGTCCTGGGCGGTTGCAGTCTGGCCGATGTGCCCGTGCTCGTCTTAACCATCGATCCCTGTATCAGTTGTACGGAGCGCTAAACTATGTCATTCTTCTCATTTTCCAAAACCGTTATCGGAAGCCTTTTAAGCAAACCCGCCACGCTCATGTATCCTTTTAAGCCGCGCCAGTTTTATAAAAACACGCGGGGCTCTATTGCCATTACCATAGAATCCTGCATCCTGTGCGGCCTGTGTTCAAAGCGCTGCCCCACCGAGGCCATTGTGGTTGACAAACCGCAAAAACGCTGGGAGATCGACCGCCTGCGCTGCTGCACCTGCGCCGCCTGCGTGGAAGTGTGCCCCACCAAGTGCCTGCGCATGGAAAACGCCTACAGCGCGCCCGACACCACCCGGTCGCCATACCTCAATGCCTTCATCCAGCCGCCCAAAGCAGCAACCGCCCCGGCGGAGGCGGCAGAGGCAAAGTAAAATTCGAGTTTGATAACAGCATAATTTATTATTTTCACGGGGCAAAGTTTCGGATTTTTCAAATTTCCTTATTTTCCTGCGCAACTTTAGGCTGCACTGATTTATTTTAGACAACACCTTATAAAACATTACTATCAAATTTCATTTCCCTTAAGCAGGAGAACACAGCATGGGCAGAGGCGATAAGCGCACGCGCAAAGGCAAAATCTGGCGTCACAGTTTCGGCAACAGCCGTCCGTCCAAAAACAAAGTCGTCAAAGAGAAATAAGTTCCCAGGTTCCGGAAGGATTTTTTTATGGCAATGACCGGCGTCAATAATATTAAAAAAAAGAATGTCGTTAATTACAAGGGCGATCCCTGCCTGGTTTTGGAATGCCTGGTGCGCACGCCGCCGAACCTTGCCTCGTTTTGTCAAATGGAGCTTCGCAGCCTTAAAACCAACCGCAGCTTTCCGGTGCGCTGCAACATCGGTCAGCAATTCGACGTGCTCAACAACGACTACCGCACGCTCGAATTCTCCTACGAAAACAGGGGCGAATATATCTTCATCGACCAGAAAACCTTCGACTCCTACGAAATCCAGCGCGAAAAAATCGAAGACGTGGTCGATTTCCTAGTCCCCAATCATACCTACGAAACCATGTTCGTTGAGGACCGCTTTACCCTCATCGACCTTCCGTCATCGGTGACCATGCGCGTGGAAGAAGCGCCCGAAGGCGTGCGCGGCGACACCAGCGGCAACGTTACCAAGTCCATTACGCTCGAAACGGGATTGGTGGTCCAGGCGCCGCTCTTTGTCAAGAAGGGCGACCTGGTAAAAATCAGTACCGAAGACAAATCCTACCAGGGCAGAGCTTAAAAAATACGTTGCTTTCTTGACATCCGATTGGCCTTCCCGCTCGTGAACCCAGCGCCTTTTTTTGATTTTTTCCTACCTTGGCTTATATTATAAGGGTGGCGTGGCTTGTTTTCCGGCAGGGATTAATTTAACCGAAAAGTAATGTTTATGGTTGAGGACGTAAGGTATCTCAGCGACAATGAAACGACGGCGCTCAAGGAAATCAAGCGCAGGGTGGGGGTGCTATTGCCGATACGGCAGTATATCCTGTTCGGTTCCAAAGCCCGCGGTAACGCCGCTCCGGATTCGGATATCGACCTTTTGATTATCACGGGGCGCGAGCTAAAACACCGCGAACGCCATGTAATTTCCGACGTGCTGTTCGAAGTGAACCTGGAATATGATACTTCGTTCAGTTTTATTTCCGTAGACGAGGAGCAATGGAACAGTAAACTTTACAGTTTTCTGCCCATTCATGTGAACGTGCAGCGCGAGGGGATACCGGTATGAACGACCAGAATTATCGGGACATTATTTCGCACGAGTGGATGGAGAAGGGCGAAACGGCGTTTACTACCGCCGAGGTCCTCTTTCGTGAGAAGCTGCTTGTCGGATGCGTCAATAGATTATACTTCGCCGCGTTTTACGCGGTGAGCGCCGCTCTTGCAAAAGAAGGCAAAGAATACGGAAAGCACAGCGCCGTCCGGATTGCCCTTCACCGTGATTATGTAAAACCCGGCGCCATCACTCATGATTGCGGAAAAACATTTGACAAGCTGTTCGAGGACCGGCAGGAGGGTGATTATACGCCCCGAACATCGTTCCAGGAAGAAGATGTCCGAAAACTGTTGGTGGAAACACGTGCGTTTCTTGATTGCTTCAAAGTGATTGTTGGATAAAACAGGTACTATCCGGGCAGATTGCAAAATTTTGGTTTATCAACCCACCTTAAAATTTGTTTGCACATTTCTAAAAAAAAAAGTATATCTTTATGTATATACATGCCTGCTCGACACCAATATTTGCATTTACCTTTTCAGACACCATCCGCAAGCTGTCGCCCTGTGGTTCTTTGTCAAAAAAGATATATATCCAGGAATTTCAGGCCGGGGATTTTATCAAGAAAAAGCAGATAGCCGTTCTTGAATAGGATTCTGCCTTGAAGGCTTCCGATGGAGGCATTTTTGGGCCGCACGAAAAAAATCGTCCAGACCATCGTGTTGATTATGTTGTAAAATCCCCTTGCGTTAAAGTATACTCTTGTAAGAAAATACGAGGAGGAATATATGCATGCCATAACGCTTGAATTACCCGGCTTTATCGATGCGGATAAAGACGAAATGAAGCTGTATCTTGCAGCGGCATTGTTCCGGGAAGGAAAGCTTTCACTCGGACAAGCCGCCGAAACGGCAGGGCTTTCAAAGCGGACATTTATTGAACTTTTAGGAAAACACGGGTACGAAGTCATCCAGCACAATCCGGATGATCTTGAGCAGGATATGGCAAATGCCTGAAATGATTGCCGATTCAAGTTGCCTGATTGTGCTCGACAATATCGGCTCGCTGGATCTTTTAAAAATCGCGGTTGAATAAAAAGCAACCAAGCCACTTTCCCCGCCATTCTTGCCTTTATCAATTTCTTATCATATAATACAAAAGATAAATGTAACGGATAAAAAAACGTATTAATTTATACCATGACTCCCGTCATCGAAATAAAAAACCTTGTCGTTAAATACGGCGAAAAAACCGTTCTGCACGGCATTACCTCCAATTTTTTTCCCTCCGAGATCCGCATTGTGCTCGGCATTTCCGGCTGCGGTAAAACGACGCTTTTAAAATCGATCGTGGGCCTTATTCGCCCGACAGCCGGTTCGGTGCATATCTTCGGCCAGGAACTTTTAGACCCCGATACGGCGCAGGCGCACGCGCTTTTAAAACGGGTCGGCGTGTTGTTTCAGAACGGCGCGCTGCTCGGCTCCATGACCGTTGCCGAAAATATCGCCCTGCCGCTTGCCATGCACACCACTTTGCCCCCGGAAATTATCGACGAAATGGTCCAGATCAAGCTCAACCAGGTCGATCTGCCCGCCGCGGGCGCGCTCTATCCGCAGGAGCTTTCCGGCGGCATGCGTAAACGCGCGGCCCTGGCGCGCGCGCTGGCGCTGGATCCACCGTTGCTTTTCTGTGACGAACCTTCGGCCGGACTCGATCCGGTGACCTCGGCCGGGCTCGACGAACTGCTGCTGAAACTGCGGGAGATGCTCGGGATCACGATTATCGTGGTGACCCATGAACTTTTTTCTATTGAAAAAATCGCCGATAATGTAATTTTTTTACAGAACGGTAAAGTTTTATTCGACGGCCCGCTGGCGGCCGCCAAGGCTATCGGCCAGGGGCCGGTTGCGGACTTTTTCGCCCGTAAAGAATCGCACCATCGTTAAGGACAAGAACCGGTGAGCATAACCCCTTCACAACGCGTCCGTCTGGGCGTCTTTTTATGCGCCGGTTGCGTCTTGGTGGGGCTGCTTATTATCGTTCCGGTGGGCATGAGTTTTAAAAACAAGTTCAACACCTACTATACCTACTTTACCGGCGAATCGCTTTCGGGGCTGGAGGAGGGCGCCTCGGTCAAGTTCCACGGTGTTCCTATTGGTAAAGTAGACAAAATCAGCTACGACCCGCGCAATATAACGCATGTCAAGGCGCTGCTCAAAATCGAAGCGGACTTCCCGCTCAAAACCGATATGTACGCTCAAACCGGCGACATGGGCATAACCGGCCTCAAATACGTGGAAATCCTGGGAGGTTCCAACCAGGCGCCGCTCTTTAAGCCCGGCAGCGAAATCCCCAGCCGGGTCTCCATGTTCGCCTCCCTTACGGGCAAAGCCGAAACCATCGTAACAAAAATCGAATTGCTGCTCAATCATCTCAACGCCATTTCCGATCCCGACTCTCTGCGCTCCATCAAGCGGATACTGGACAACGTGGCAGCCATTACCCAGGATACGCGCGGCTTTATAACCGATGTTCGTCCGGATGTAAAGAACGTTACGACTTCCGTAAAGAACGTCATGGTTAAGGCCGACAGCATTTCCGGCAACATCGAGCGCCTGACCAAAACCGTCAGCCAGAACATTACCGCGGACCAATTGGTGGGCATCATGCTCTCCATCGATTCCACGGCAAAATCAATGAAAAACCTTTCGGACAACGTTGGCTTAATGGTCAAACAATCGCGCGAAGATTTCAGCGTTTCTCTGCAGAACCTGCGCGAGGCGCTGGAAACCGCCAATGAGCTCATGCAGACCATAGCCGAAAATCCTTCGCTCCTGCTGCACGGCGAACAGCAGAAGGAACGCACCGTAAAATAACGGCTCTTTGCCTAAAAGGCGCCAACACTCATGCAAAAAAAAACAATAATAGTAGGGCCCCTGCTTATCGGCATTGTCGCGCTAAGCCTGCTTTCCGGCTGCGCGAGCGTGCCGGAAAAAAAATATTATATCCTCAACTATGTGCCGGCGCCGCTGGCGAGCCGCATAAGCCCGCAGCCCTTTCCGTGCACCATCCGCCTCAAGGATTTTGAAATCGAAGAGGCCTACTCCCGTCCGCAAATGGTTTATCGCCAGAACCCCTACGAATTGCAATACTATTATTTTCAGGTCTGGGCGGTCAAGCCCACCCGCATGATTACCGACCTGGTTCAGAAACATTTACTTACGGCAAATATCGTCAGCCATATCGTGCGCCGTTTCGACGAAGGCCAGCAGCCCGACTATGAGCTTTCGGGCCGGATCGAAGCCATCGAAGAATACGACAGCGACCAGCTTTGGTTCGCGCACCTGGCAATGCGCCTTACCTTAACGCGCACGCGCGACAACGCCATCGTGTACACGCGCCGGTTCGACAACCGCAAACGCGTGTACCAGAACCAGCCGGAATATGTCATCCGCGAAATGTCGGCGA
>JAQUMP010000271.1 GCA_028718065.1 Chitinivibrionales bacterium
TTTAAAAAGCTGCAGGAAAATCCATTGCGTCCATTTATAATACGCCGGATCGGTGGTGTTTACTTCCCGGTCCCAATCGTAGCAGAACCCAACGGAATCGATTTGCCTGCGAAAATTGGCAATGGCCTGCTCGGTGGTGTGGCGCGGATGAACGCCGGTTTTTATGGCATAGTTTTCGGCCGGCAAACCGAATGCGTCCCAGCCCATGGGATGCAAAACATTATAGCCCTGCATGCGTTTAAAACGCGTGATAATATCCGAGGCCGTATAGCCTTCGCAATGGCCCACATGCAGACCCGTGCCGCTCGGATAGGGGAACATGTCGAGCGCATAAAATTTTGGCTTGTCTGAGGAGAAGTTGGTTTTATGGAGCCCCGCCTCTTTCCAGCGCGCCTGCCATTTGGGTTCGATTATTTCGGGTCGATAGTCAGCCACGGTTACTCCAGATTATTTTTAAAATATTCAATCGTTTTCTTTAAGCCTTCTTCAAGTTTTATCGTCGGCTGCCAGTTGAGCGCGCGTTTTGCCAGGGTTATGTCCGGCTGGCGCTGTCTGGGATCGTCGGAGGGCAGCGGCATAAAAATAATTTTTGAGGCGCTGCCGGTGAGCGCAATCACCTGCTGCGCGAGTTCCTTTATGGTAAATTCACCCGGATTGCCGATATTGACCGGCCCGATAATGCTTTCCTGGTCCATAAGACGCACCATGCCTTCGAGTAAATCGTCCATATAGCAGAATGAGCGCGTCTGCGATCCGTCCCCGTAAATGGTAATGTCCTTGCCCTGCAGGGCCTGGACGATAAAGTTGGAAACGACCCGGCCGTCGTTTGGGTGCATGCGGGGGCCGTACGTATTAAAAATGCGCATGACGCGGATGTCAACGTTATTCTGCCGGTGATAATCAAAAAAAAGTGTTTCGGCCACGCGTTTGCCTTCGTCGTAACAGGAGCGGATGCCGATGGGATTTACATTGCCCCAGTATTCTTCTTTTTGCGGATGCACGGAAGGATCGCCGTAGACTTCCGAGGTCGATGCCTGCAAAACCCGCGCCTTGACGCGCTTGGCAAGACCGAGCACGTTGATGGCGCCCATGACCGAGGTTTTAATGGTTTTAACGGGGTTATACTGGTAATGCACCGGCGAGGCCGGGCATGCCAGATTGTAAATACGGTCGACTTCCAGAAAAATCGGCATGGTAATATCGTGACGGACCAGCTCAAAATTCTTTTTATCCAAGAGGTGCGTTATGTTTTTTTTGCTGCCGGTAAAAAAATTATCCAGACAGATAACATCGTGCCCGTCCTTGACTAACCGGTCACAGAGATGCGACCCTAAAAATCCGGCGCCGCCGGTGATTAAAATGCGTTGTTTCATTTTATTATTCTCCCCTATTTATAAATCTCATCGAGTTAATTATTCAATGTTCGTATCGGCCCAACTCACCCATCCCTTCGGGTTTCCCCTCTCTTTCAAGAGAGGGGACAAAGGGGTGAGTTATACCGACTCAATTTTAATATCTTCCATGAGCTGCCACACTTCATCGCGCACGATAATGCCGGTCCCGGCGTGCATGGCCTTGGACGCACCGCAGGCAAGGGCCATACGGCACATTTCCGGAAACGAAAACCTGCGGGCAAACCCCACCAGCAGCCCCGCCACGAGCGCATCGCCGCAACCGACGGTATCCACGGCCTTGATTTGTGGCAGGGAGCAGAGCAGACAGTCATTTTCGTGCAGGGCGATCATGCCGTCGCCTCCCAGTGAAATAAAAGCATACCCCACGCCCCGGTCCAAAAGCCGCTTGGCCTTGAGCGCAATATGATGGGTGCCTTGTACCTGCTCGCCAAAATAACCTTCCAGTTCGGCAATATTGGGCTTAATCATGTCCGGCTTGCCCATAACGCCCATGCGCAAGGCGTTATCGCGCGTGTCAAGTAACGTGGTCACGCTGTTTTTTTTGCAGTGTTTTATAATGCGCCGGTAAAATTCATCGGAAAAACCGTCCGGAAGGCTCCCGGAAAAGCTCCAGATATCGTCCGGCACGACTTTCTTTTTGAGAAAGGCGAGCACGTTTTCGGCGACGGCCGGCCCAAGGCGCTTGCCGCGGCTGTTGAGATGGCTGATCTGGTCGCCGCGCGTTTCCATAATGGTGGCGTTTACCCGCACCGCGCCTTCAAGCGTAAAAAAATCGTTTTTAATGCCGTGCTCATCGCAGAAGCGTAAGAATTGCGCCTGATTTTCCTCCATCATTATGCCCGCGACGGCGACATTTTCGCCCAGGGTTTTTACAACGCGAGCAACGTTAAGTCCTTTGCCTGCCGGGATAATTTGCGAATCAAGATCGGTAAGCGTAGCGCCGGACTGGAATTCAGAAACGGTATAGAGGACGTCGATGGCGGGATTAAGCAGGGTGCAATGGATCAAAACAACCCCTATTTCCAGACCGTAAAGATAAACTTAAACCCTCTCATTAATAAAAATACCGCGACAATCACGGCGATTATTTGGGCAAGTTGCAGGAATTTATTGACCGTTTTTATGTTTTTGGAAGCTTTTAGAAAACCTTTTTTCATAGGTAGTATAAAATAATTAATAGGTGGAGGAAAATGCTGAATCAATAGTCAAAAAAAAAGCCGTCCTGCAAAACAGGACGGCTATGATATCAAACCCCACGTTTGAAATCGGGTTCTTAAATCGGAAAAATCCTTACTTCGCGGCCGGTGCCGGGGCTGCCGGTGCAGCAGCAGGCTCAGTCGTAGTAGTAGTTGTTGAAGTGCTGGTTGTGGCTTCGGTTGTTTTCTTTGAAACTTTCTCGGCTTTTGCAGCGCTTTCGGTGATCTTGGTGGCAACTTTTTTGCCTTCGACCATCTTGCAGGAAACAACAACTTTTGCATCGGCTTTCAGATCGCCGAGAGTAATGGCTTTTTTGCCGCTCATGATTTTTGCAGCAGCATCAACGGAAAGAGTATCTTCACCTTTTTTGGTCTTAACGATAATAGTATTGGCAACTGCGTCAACCGAAACAACAGTTCCCATAACCATTTTTGCACCTTCTTTTTTGGCGGGAGCAGCAGCGGGAGCGGCAGCCTGGGCCATAACAAGACCTGTGCAAGCAAGAGCAATGGCAAGAGCGCGTACTAACTTCATAAAAACACTCCTTTAAATATGGTTTAATGATGGGGTTTGAAAAACTGTTTCATTTATATTGCAATTATCATACCACTATTTTGTTCATTAACAATAACATTAAAAATCAATAAGATACCATTTAATGATTGATTGGCAAGGCGAATAAAATTTACTTATAACCCAAATGGGGTGGTTCCAATAACTCAAAACGTCAATTAAGGAATTCTGACGCTATTCCTTTACCGGCAGAATCTGATCGGCCGTATTGGCAGTGGGAGTTTTAAAAGGTTTGTCTATAGGTTTTATAGCGGAATCGTTATTTGCCATTTTTCGGATTGATAAAGAATCAACCGGTCGTTCGGCAACCTTCGACATTTTATTTTCGGCGATCACCGTGGTAGTTTTCGCGTTTTGAACATTAAGGACAAAGTAGGCGCCCGCGCCAAAACCAAGTACAAAAAGCATTATAGGAACAACGGACTTGCGTACAAATCCAAAAAGGCCCCAGTTGGTCGCCGTAATCCGCGCCGGTGCGGCAGCGGCCATTGCAACGGCCTGATCCACGCGCGCCGATGGCTTGGCGCCGAGAATATCGACCGTAAAAAAACGTGACTTGTCGCTTTTGTAAACATCAAGCTGTTCGCGGCAATAGGAGCATTCCGCGCAATGGTTCTTAAAGGCGACCGCGGACTGCCCGCTCAGTTCGCCGGAGGTGCATAAAAGTCCCGATTCTTCCCATTTAGTGCATTCCATAAATTCCCTGGCCCTCCAATTCCTTACGAATATTTTTTAATGCCAAGCGCATACGGCCCAGCGCGGTATTGATCGGACACGCCATGAGTTCGGCGATTTCCTTAAAGGGCACATCGCCCAATTCCCGCAGCAGAAAAACTTCGCGCTGCAGGGGATCCAGTTTTGCCACGGCCGACTGCACGGCCTGGCTCAAACGCGTCTTGGCCAGGACATCGTCGGGCAGCGTTTCGGCGCTCCCGATTGATTTTCCTGTATCGTCAACATGGTCGCTTTCTACCTTAACATGACGGAAGTAGTCGATCGCGCGTTTGTGAGCAATGCCGAATATCCACGATAAAAAGTTTCTCTTCCGATCGAACTGGGCCCGGTTGCGCAGGGCCGCGACAAAAGTATCTTGCATTATGTCTTCGGCCAACTGACGGTCGCTCGTCATACGCAACAGAAACCCGAATACCCGGTCTTTATACCGTTCGTAAAGCAACGAAAAACCGGCCGCATCCCCCTTAAACCACTGGTCCAAAAACTTTGTGTCGTCTTCAACAATGTAATTCGTCATAATTACGATTTTGCCTTATTAATTATTGTGTTTATATTTTCCGCTTTTAATAACAGCCGCCTTAAAACTGAAAAAAAGGCATAACGATCATGGTGATTGCTATGCCTTAAAAAATCCTGTCTGCCCAAAGAAAGCCGCGGTAGTAGACACTAATTCTTTTGGTTTTTAAGATCGTCCTGAATGACCTTGTTCGCAGGATCGATCTGTAATGCCCGGTCAAGATGCTGTTTGAAACCGGCGCCGTCTTTGTGCAGCTTGCAGAGTTTGGCAAGGCCGTATTCGGCCAGCGCAAACTTGGGATCGGCCTGCAAGGTGCGTTTATAAAAAGTCTCGGCCCACATGGGTTTGGAAACCAGCATGTACGTCTCGGCGCGCTCGAACAGCGCCGGGGCATAATTGGCGTATTTGTCGATATAGGTAATTTCTTTATAGGTTTCGATCGCGTCATCGTACTTTTTCTTGTACCGCTGGATTTTGGCCTGCAACATGAGCACGTCGACATTTTCCGGCTGCGTGGCCTTGATGTCCTCGATGACATTTTCGGCCTCTTTATATTTTTCGTTGTCAACCAGCACCCCGGCATACAAAAGCATGGCTTTGGGGTCTCTTTTTTTGTCAACATACTGCTTGATTTCGTCCTCGGCTTTTTTCTTCTGTCCGAGCTGATTGTATAACTCAAACAGTTTAAATCGAATGTTCAAGTCATCGGGCTGCAATTCCTTGGCCTTGGCAAGCAAATCCGAGGCCTCCTGGAGCCGGTTGGTTTTCATGTATCCCTGGGCCAGCGTGAGCAGTATCTGCGGGTCCTTGGGCGAGAGCGTTTTGGCCATTTCCAGGTAAATCAGGCCTTCGCTCATCTGCCCGTTCTTTACAAGTATTAAACCAAGTTGCTTATTGGCCTCAAGGTTCTGCGGGTCGAGTTTTACCAATTTTTTGTAAGCATCGAACACATCTTTTTCCCGTCCCAGTTTCTGGTATACATGCGCCAA